>JAZFSI010000135.1:0-16172 GCA_036446075.1 Fidelibacterota bacterium | reverse complement strand
TTTTCCCGGTTATTACTGGAAAAAATAAAATATTGCTTAAAGAGAAATGAACAGGTGATATTACTGCAGAATAGAAGGGGTTATGCTCCGCTTCTGCGCTGCCGTGACTGCGGAGAATTGGTCATGTGCCCAAACTGCCAGGTTACTCTCACATACCACAGTGCTGGAAAATATCTTCAGTGTCATTTTTGCGGATTCACAAATAATAATATATTAGACCAATGCGGTAAATGCGGCAGTTTTAATTTAAAACTTTCCGGCACTGGTACTCAGCGTGTAGAAGAAATTCTTAAAGAAAAATTTCCAGATATGCAACTGGCGCGGTTAGATGTTGATTCAATACGGTCCGGTCAGGACATATCTGCGACTATACAGGCTTTTGCAGATCAGAAAATTGATATCCTGCTAGGAACACAAATGATTGCCAAGGGGCTGGATTTTTCTAATGTAACTCTGGTCGGTATTATCAATGCAGATACAGGGCTTTATTTACCTGACTTCAGAGCGGGCGAGCGGGTTTTTCAATTAATTTATCAAGCATCCGGAAGAGCCGGAAGAGGAAAAAAGCCAGGTCAGGTAGTTGTCCAGACATACAATCCCGATAACGCTGTAATCGAATGCGCTACCCAGCTGAATCTGCATAAATATTATAAAATTGCATTAAAAGAACGCCGGGAATTAAATTATCCGCCCTTCACCTGGATAGTAAAGCTGGAGCTGTCTGGACCTGATCGTGCTGCTTTGGAAAAGACCGCAGCCGACCTTCGCTCTTTTTTAAAAAAACCTTATAAGGGATTGGAAATATTGGGACCTGCTTTTTGTTACCGGGAAAAATTACGCAATCGATACCGTATGCAGATAGTTTTAAAATCATTAAAAACAGCGGATCCGGGAGGCCGGTTGTTACATCATTTTATCCGGAATAAAGTGACTGAAAATAAAAAATTTATCTCTAAATATATTCGTCTTAATATTGACATAAATCCCATTTCCCTGCTTTAATGAAAAATAAATCAATTGTTATAATTATTTTTCTATCTCTTCTCCCGGCACAATCTTCCTTTCCAGGTCTTGAAAGCTGGCAGCACAGCCAGACCATTGTGTTTTCCGGAGGAGGCGAAATGGTTACAGGCGGAGTCAGTGAATTTAGAAATCCCGGGATCCTGCCCCGCCTGCCTGACCGGATAGGTCTCAGTCTGGTTTCTTATCCGGCCGGAATCAGGGCTAAATCCTTAATATTTAATGGACATTCCAGCCGGCATTATTTTGGTTTAAAATTTCAACAGCTGGATTACGGAAGATTTGCCGGAAGGGATGAAAATAACAGAATTACTGAGAGTTACAGCTCAGGTGATATTGAATTTAAACTTACCTATGCCCGTAAAAGCATTTCTGAAAAAATATCCTGGGGAATATCAACGGGCCTGTTTATCAGTAATTTGGAGACGACTTCTGCGTCGAGTTTAATATTTGATTCCGGTATTGTATTACAAATTCCTAAAAATATTGGATATTTAGGTTTGAGTCTTGAAAATTTCGGTGTAGTTCTGGCTGATTACACTTCCCGCCAGGAATCTCTGCCCGCCAGTTTACAGTTATCGTACGGTTTTAAACTGCCCTATCTTCCCTTGGAACTGGGGCTTGATTTAAATTCTCCGTTAAATAATGAAACCAAAATTGTAGGACTCAGCGGAATTATTAATTTACCATATGGTTTACAGTTCAAACTGGGCTATTCTTCCCTGAATAAAAATCAGCGTACGGATTTTCAGTTGTTAAAAGATTATATGGCTGCTTTAGGATTGGGGCTGGCATACCAAAACGAGTACGTGAATCTGGAATCAGGTCTTTATTTTTATGGCCCGGGGGGGGTTGCTCTGGCTCTTGGCCTGGCATTGGAATATTAAATTATTCCTAATATATTAAAGTATTTATCAATAATTACTAATAATTATTGTATTTATACTGATTAATCATTAATATTTATTGTTATGTTTGATGAAAAAGATTTACATATTCTTTCTCTTTTACAGAAAAATTCGAGAATAACCGCTCAGGAGATCGGATCAGAAATTCAACTTTCCAGTCCGGCTGTTGCGGATCGAATCAAGAAACTTTCTGATGTTGGCATAATCGAACAATTTACGGCACGTCTGAATTCCAAAAAACTGGGCTTCGATTTATTGGCCTTTATTGCTCTGGTAAGTTCATCCTCTGATCATTACGAAGATATCATTAATAATTCAATCAAGCATGCCTCCGTAATGGAATGTCATTCAATTACCGGAGAAGGAAGTCATTTACTTAAGGTCCGCATTACCAATTCCTCTGCTCTTGAAAAACTTCTGCAGGATATTCAAGGGTGGCCTGGTGTAATTAGAACCCATACCTCCCTGGTCATGACCACCTATAAAGAGGTTTTTGACCTGCCCTTGAAACATAATACTTAGAAAAGGAAAATAAAATGCCCAGAATAAAAGCTGAATACATCTGGATAGATGGTCATAAACCCACTGCGAAATTACGATCAAAAACCAAAATCCTGGAAGATGCAGTTAAAACATTAAAAGACGTACCGGTCTGGGGATTTGACGGGTCAAGTACCATGCAGGCCCCGGGTTCATCCAGTGACTGCATGCTTAAGCCTGTTTATTTTGTACCCGACCCAATTCGGGGCGGAGAGCATATTCTGGTATTAAATGAAGTAAAAAACCCGGATTTATCCGTCCATTCATCAAATAAAAGGGACACTCTGGCAAAAATTGCAGAAAAATATAAAAACCAGGAAGCTCTGTTCGGCATTGAGCAGGAATATACTTTTTTCCGAGGCCGCAGTCCCCTGGGATGGCCTGACGGCGGTTATCCAGCCCCTCAGGGTCCTTTTTATTGCGGAGTTGGAGCAGATGAAGTATTCGGGCGTGATATTGTTGAGGAACACTTAGATGCCTGTCTCAGGGCGGGTATTCACATTTCAGGCCTAAATGCAGAAGTAATGCCGGGACAGTGGGAATTTCAGGTGGGACCGCTGGGAGCTTTAAATGTTAGTGATCAGCTCTGGCTGTCGCGCTGGATACTTTATCGCATTGCGGAAGGATACGGGGTCAATGCCACTCTCCACCCTAAGCCTGTTTCAGGAGACTGGAACGGGGCCGGTGCCCATACAAACTTCAGCACCAGGACCATGAGGGAAAAAGGTGGTTTGGCCGAGATAGAAGATGCATGCAAAAAACTACAGCGAAACCACGAAAAGCATATTACGGTTTATGGAGCCCACAATGAAGAGCGCTTAACCGGATTGCACGAAACATGTTCTATTCATGAATTTCGCTATGCAGTAAGCGACAGGGGAGCCTCTGTGCGCATTCCAAGCGCAACAGCCGAAAATGGTTTTGGGTACCTGGAAGACAGGCGTCCCTCGGCCAATATGGATCCGTATGAAGTCTGCAGTGTATTGCTGGAAACTATTTGCTCTTAAGGATTGTGAAGAATGACTTATATTTGATTAACTTTCGCAGACTGTCTGGTCCGGACTGACTCTCCTGAAAAATAAATAATTCCGCGGCAGTAATTTTCTACTGCATTAACCTTTCGGCTTATAAATTCAGGACCTTAATAACATCAATTATTTCAACAATGATTGATGGGGGGAATCTAATCATTTTAAAAATTAGGGTATTTAACATTAGCTGCTTTACTAAAAATTTGATCCGCCAAATATTTTTACTGAGCTTGCTCACGTGCTTCAGCTTTGCTCAAAACCGTTATCCAATCATTTTAGTCCATGGATTTCTGGGGTGGGGACCCGAAGAAATGGGCGGATACAAATATTGGGGCGGAAAATACGATATAGAGCAGGACTTAAAAGACCGGGGTTTTGAAGTGTTTACAGTGTCAATTGGACCCGTTTCTTCAAATTGGGATAGAGCCGTTGAATTATATTACCAGATAAAAGGCGGACAGGTAGACTATGGACAGGCCCACTCGATCCAATTCGGGCTCTTACAGAAACCTGAAGAAAAAAAGTATCCCGGCTTATATCCCCAATGGGATCAAGATCATCCTGTCCACCTTATTGGCCACAGCATGGGAGGACAAACAGTGCGTATGCTCCAATATTTACTGTCCTCCGATTTTAATACAAATCAGGGCAAAAAAGATGAAAGTTTTTTACTTGGCCGTGAAAACATCGGCTGGATCAAATCAATAACTACCATGTCCGCTCCCCATAATGGTACAACTTTATCGGATATCCTATCTTCAAACATACCATTTTTACAGGATTTTATTGCCGTGGCCGCTGTTGTTGGAAATAAATTTTACGATTTTGACCTGCAGCAATGGGGTTTCAGGCGTTTGAACGATGAATCCTGGCTTGATTATTTCAGACACATGCGTGAACACCCGGCCTGGAAAACTAAAAATATTTCTGCTTTCGACTTAAGCATCGAAGGCGCCCGTCAAATGAACTCGATTGTTCATGCAAGTTCTGATTGTTATTATTTTTCATTTGCTACCAGCAATACAACTTTAGACCCGGGATCACAAAGACATATCCCCGAGCAGGATATGAGTTTTATCATCAGGGCCAATGCCCGTTTTATGGGAATGAAAAAAGCTTATTGGGCCGATGGGTCCGTTACAGATTCTACCTGGTTTGAGAATGACGGCATAGTTAATACAAATTCTATGGCCGGTCCAACTTCCGGGCTGTTCGGGGCAGACCCTATTGCAAATTACAGGCCCGGTGAACTGCTGATGCCGGGGCAATGGTATTTTATGGGGACTACAAAAATGGATCATAAACGCTTTATTGGCCACGGCCTTAATCAGCAGGAAGGTGAAAAAATGCTGCAGTTGTTTTTTAGACACGCAGAACTATTATGGGATTTAGAGAAATAAATATGATTAAAGAACATTATCAGGTTTTAATAATATGGTAAATATTAAAGAATTTGGAAAACTTAACCTGCGAGTGGGAGAAATCGTATCCGCCGAAGTTTTCCCGGAAGCAAGAACACCGGCCTTTAAATTAAGTATCGACTTCGGACCTATCGGACTCAAAACGTCCAGCGCCCAGATAGTCGAAAATTATAACTTACAGGATCTGCCCGGCACAAAAGTGGTGGCAATTCTGAACCTTAAGCCCAAACGGATAGGCTCATTTATTTCGGAAGTTCTGGTCCTGGGGGTAAAAGATTCAAAAGGAGCGGTTATACTTTTAAAACCTGATAACGATATAAAAAGCGGGGCAAAAGTTAACTGAAAAAGTTATGACCGAGTTAGCAGCGGGGAAAAGAAGTCAGTGTGCAGAAGTCAGAAGCCAGAGGGGAAAGTGGAGTATGTATTTGGTAGAAAGACTTTGCGCCCGTCACTCGTCACAGAAAAATCTCTGATTTTTCTCGTCACCATTCACTGAAAATATTCTATCGAATATTTTCAAGCCTTTATTACATATAACTTAACATCTTGATTATAACCGGCAGCAATACGTATGGGAACATGATATATACCCAGTGCCTTTATGGGCTCTTCGAGCAGAATATCTTGTTTTTTTATAGTCAGACTTTTAGCCGCTAATGCCGTTTGAATATCACCTGTAGTTACTGATCCAAATAGACGTTCTTCACCGCCGGCCTGGACCTCGATAGTAATCTCTGTTTTTTTAAGAACGCTCATTAGTTTATCAAGCACCTTGGTTTCCCGCTGGCTTTTTAATAATGCAGATCGTTTCTTTTCTGCAGCCAGAGCCAAATTACGTTTTGAGGCTCGTACGGCCAGACTTCTTGGGAATAGATAATTCCTGGCATAACCAGGTTTAACGTTTACAATATCCCCGGCGCTTCCGACAGATTCTAAATCATCTAATAATATTACATCCATGATAAAACCTTTCTCTCTTAAATCCGGGTAAAACCGGAATGCTGGACGAAATTTTAATTTTCAGTGCTAATATTTGTAAAGGGCATCAGAGCAATATTTTGGGCCCTTTTTATAGACCGCACAAGTTTCCGATGCATTTTTGAGCTGGTACCTGTTACTCTCCGGGGCATGATTTTCCCCTGATCCGTAACAAACCGTCTTAGCAGTTTCACGTCCTTGTAATCAATTTCGGTAATGTTGTTTTCTTTAAAATAACAAAACTTTTTACGATTTTGAAATGCCATAA
This sequence comes from Fidelibacterota bacterium, assembly GCA_036446075.1. GTDB lineage: Bacteria > Fidelibacterota > Marinisomatia > Marinisomatales > TCS55 > JAZFSI01. Next base: position 10,006 of record JAZFSI010000135.1, on the reverse strand, counting down.
TTTACTCCTGAATTTTTTCAGACTGATCTTCAGTCTCTTTTGCAGATTCTTCGTCTTCGGCTTTATCTTTTTCTGCGTCGTTCTCTTCAGCCTGATCCGTTTCTTCCGGTTTTTCCTCTGCTGCTTCCGGTTCCTGAACAACTTCCGGCGGTGCTTCATCGACAGCAGCCTGCTCGGGCGGGGGAGAGGTTTTTTTATCACTCGAAATTTCTTCGTCTTTATCGCTAGGTGAAGTTTTTTCCGGACTGGCTTCCTCAGACTTTTTTTCTTTTTCTCCGCTTTCTTTTTCTGCCTCTGTATATACTTCCGGACGCAGATCCAGGCGCACTACCTGATTTCGCAGAATAGCCTTATGCAGTTCCATGAAGCGATTAAAGTTTATCAGCTTTTCCGGATCCTCCAGTTCAAATTGCAACAGCACATAAGTTCCATACTTATGTTTGTCAATATTATAGGCCAGTCGTTTTTTTCCCCAGGGCCGATTGTTGATCACCTTGAAACCATAACTAAGAATCTTTTCCTCTACTTCTTTTGTTACTTCATCCAGGCGATCCTGTTCAAAATTTGGATTTACGATATACAATGCTTCGTAATATTTCATATTGTCTCCTTCAGACTAAGCGAATGAGTGGTGCAATTACCAGGGCAACCACCGACATAAGTTTTATTAAAATGTTTAAAGAGGGTCCGGAGGTGTCCTTAAAAGGATCTCCAACAGTATCTCCCACAACAGCAGCTTTATGTGCATCAGATCCTTTTACCAGCTGCTGGTTATTTATTTCAATTCCCTCTTCTATAGCTTTTTTGGCATTATCCCAGGCTCCGCCCGCATTGGACTGAAAAATAGCCATAAGTACTCCCGAGACAGTAACTCCGGCTAATAAACCACCCAGTGTTTCAGGGCCGAAAATAAAACCGACCACAACCGGCGTGGTTACTGCCAGCAGTCCCGGTATTATCATTTCACGAATGGCCGACTGGGTAGAAATTTCGATGCAGCGATCGTGCTCTGTTTTTGTCAGGGCAATTTCATAGACAGCTTTTTCTGACTCTGTCCAAGTGGATTCGTCACCTTTCTTCAAAATCTTTAAAGCAGCTTTTAATTCGGGGATCTCCCTGAACTGGCGCCGGACTTCCTCAATCATGGACATGGCAGCTCTTCCCACGGCGCCCATGGCCATTGAACTGAACAGGAAAGGCAGCATGCCGCCCACAAATAAACCGGCCATAACTATGGGGTTGGATATATCAATTGTTTTTATACCCGTCTGTACCATAAAAGCAGCAAATAATGCCAGGGCAGTAAAAGCTGCAGAACCGATAGCAAAACCTTTGCCGATGGCCGCAGTGGTATTCCCCACGGCATCCAGCTTGTCTGTCCTTTGCCTCACTTCCTTGGGTAAGCCCGCCATCTCAGCAATGCCTCCGGCGTTATCGGAAATGGGGCCGTATGCGTCCACAGCCAATTGAATTCCTGTATTGGCCAGCATTCCCAGGGCAGCCATGGCTATTCCATAAAGGCCGGCAAAATAATGGGCGCCAACAATACCGCTGGAAATAATAAAAATGGGGACAGCGGTTGACTGCATGCCTACGCCCAGACCGGCAATCAGATTAGTGGCCGGTCCGGTTAAGGATTGGCGAACAATAGACAGAACAGGAGACGTTCCCGTTCCCGTATAATGTTCGGTGATTAATCCAATTCCCAGGCCGGCAAATACACCGATAACGGTAGACCAGAATACTCCCATGCTGGTATAACTGGCACCGCCCTGGATAAATGTATCCGGCAGAAAATACCGGATCATAAAATAGATTACGCCAATCATTAAAAACGATGAGCCGAATTCACCTCTGTTCAAAGCCTTCTGGGGGTCTCCCCCTTCTTTTACTGATACCATAAAAGTCCCCAAAATAGATATCAGAATACCAGCGCCGGCAATTAACAGGGGCAGAAGTATAAAATATATATTCTCGCTGTTTACTGTATACAAGCTTAAACCCAATACCATTGAACCCACAATGGAGCCTACATATGATTCAAACAGATCTGCGCCCATACCGGCAACATCGCCGACATTATCACCGACATTATCCGCAATAGTTGCTGGATTTAAAGGATGATCTTCCGGAATACCGGTTTCAATTTTTCCCACAAGATCCGCTCCCACATCGGCCGCCTTGGTATAGATTCCGCCGCCGACCCTTGCGAATAAGGCAATCGATGAAGCCCCCAGGGAGAAACCCGAAATAACTGTAATAATTTTTTGATAATCTCCATCAAAATAGAATGTATAAAACAAGAATAAACCGGAGAGGCCCAAAACACCCAGCCCCACAACGGACAGGCCCATTACCGATCCCCCGGTAAAAGCCACCTTCAAGGCAGACTCCAGGCTTGATTGGGCAGCGTTGGTGGTGCGGTTATTAGCTTTTGTTGCCACTCGCATACCCAGAAAACCGGCAAATCCGGAAGTTAAAGCACCGGTAATAAAAGATAATGCAATCAGCATACTGGAATCCGGCCGGCCCCAATTACTGAAACCTAAAAGAACAGCTACGAGTAGTACAAAAATAATTAATACGCGGTATTCAGCTTTTAAAAAGGCCATGGCGCCCGAAGCAATATGGGTACCGATCTGAACCATTTTAGAATTTCCCTGGTCCTGTTTAATTATCCAGCCTGTTTTCCAATAGGCAAACAACATGGCTATTAGACCTGCCCCAATTACAAAATACAAATTCAGAATCATATCAAGATTTCTCCTTAACTATTGTAAATCAACGGTTAATTACATTCATGGTTTGTTCAAGTCCGCGCCTGACCACAGAATCCAGGACCTCTGCGGCTGCAGTAATTGATTCTGCAGCGATTATTTGATCTTTTTTACGAAATGTTTTAAGTACATATTCTTCTGCCGGCCGCATAGTATCCGAGGTGGCTATCCCAAAACGCAGACGGGGAAAGTGAGTACTGCCCAATTGATAAATAACAGATTCCACTCCTCGATGGCTTCCCTCTCCTCCTTTTGGCCGCAGCCGTAATTTTCCCAGGGGAAGGTCCAGATCATCAAATATGAGATAAAGGTCTTTCAAATCAATTTTCCAGGTGGATTTAATATCCTTGACTGCCGTACCGCTGTTATTCATACCGGTAGTGGGCTTGACCAGGAGTATTTCACGATTACCAGAAATGGCGTAAAGATAGTTTCCAAAACCCGGTTTAAAATTAGTTTTTTCCCGGCGAGCCACCTCATCCACAACCCAAAAGCCTGCATTATGTTTTGTTTTTTCATAAGTACGGCCCGGGTTGCCAAGTCCCACAAAGGCAATCATTTTTCTGGTGTGTCCGAACTCTGATCTTTTGAACTGCTGTCCTCAGCGGTTTCTTCTGTTTCACCCTCTTCCTGTTCATCGGCGGCATCAAGATCTGTTTCTAATTCTTCAACTTCTTCAACTTCTTCTTCTGCCCGAGGCGGTGCAATCGTGGCAATGGTAGTCTCTTCCGGTGTAATCAGGCTCATGCCTTCAGGAATAGTTATGTCAGCAGCGGTCATGACTGAATTCATTTCGAGATCGGTTACATCAACAATGATATTTTCAGGTACTTCGGTGGGCAGGCATTCAATCTCAACCGAATTAATTAAGTGAGATAAGATGCCTCCTTCTGCCACGCCTGCAGATTCACCTTCAAATATTAGCGGCAGAGTAAATATCATTTTCTCCCCGCGCCGCACACGCATCAAGTCCAGATGTATTACTTCTTCCGTGACCGGATGGTACTGCAGGGCCTTGATCATAGCATATACTTCTTCTTTATTTACCATCATTTGGAATACGTGCTGACCGGAATGAAAAGCGTGGTAGAATGCTTTTTTGTCTATACTGAAATTCTCATTTTTCTCTCCGTGATAATAATAATTAATGGGAATTTTACCCGCTCTTCGCAGTGCTCTGGCAGATCTGGCGCCCAGTTTTTCTCTGGGTTCAATATCTAGATTATAATAGGACATTGTGCTTTTCCTTTAAATTAAAAATCGAACAGTGCGCTGACGGAACGTCCTTCGTAAATACGACTGATGGCGTCGCCGAACACAGTGGCTACCGTTACAATTTTCAGTTTGTCAAATTTTTTCTCTTCAGGGATAGCTATTGTATCAGTAACTATCAATCTATTAATCCGGGAATTTTTTATTTTTTCAACGGCATCTCCGGAAAGAATGGCATGGGTGGCTACGGCAATAACACTGCGGGCTCCATTATCCATGGCCGCCTGGGCTGCATTTACTGTAGTGCCGGCCGTATCAATCATGTCGTCAATAATTAACACATCCTTGCCTTTCATATCTCCGATTAAATGCATTACCTTGGCTTTATTGGGAGCATAGCGCCGCTTATCAATCATGGCAAAATGCATGTTCAATCTTTTGGCATAAGCCTGACTCATTCTGGTTGATCCAACGTCCGGAGCCAGAACAACTGTTTCATCGGATTTCATATTCAAACTTTTTATGGCGTCCAATAACACCATTCGACTAAATAGGTGATCAAAAGGTATGGAGGCAAATCCTTGAATTTGAATCGAGTGCAAATCCATGGAAATTATCCTGCCGGCTCCTGAGGCTGTGAATAAATCAACCATTACTCTGGAGGAAATCGGTACGCGGGGAGTTTCTTTCCGGTCTTGACGTCCGTAACCAAAATAAGGAATGACAGCTGTTACAGTATTGGCCGAAGCCCGCACGGCAGCATCAATCATTAATACTAATTCAAGTATGTTGCGGGCAGGACTGTTTGTGGGCTGGAGAATGAAAACATCTTTGCCTCGAATATTTTCTTCATACTTTATCCACAGTTCACCATCGTTAAAATCACGAATGGTTATTTTACCAAGTTCAACACCCATGGATCGGGCTATTTTGGCAGCTAGCTGGGTATTACTGCGTCCGGAAAATATTTTTAGATTTGATTCATTCATATTTTTAGTGGTTCAGACTCAACTGATTGCTAAACCGGAACTATTGCTGGGGTGCAGGGATTCGAACCCCGACTGCCGGGACCAAAACCCGGTGTCCTACCCTTAGACGACACCCCAATGTATTTTGGGTAATCTAATAGAGAATAATATTGGAAAACTGTGTTGGGAAAAACTAATGGTTGGTAGGCCGGGTAAGAATGGTTTCGTGCTTGGGAAAGAATGTTTCGGCCTCTTTTGCAGAGTCCTCATCGTCAAAAATCCCATACACAGTCGAGCCGCTCCCCGACAGACTGGCAAATCTGGCGCCAGAATCAAGTAATTTTTGCTTGATATCACCAACCTGTGGATATGCTGGAATCACAATCCGTTCAAAATCATTCTCAAAAAACTCAAACGAGGTAAAATCCCCATTGAAAAAGCTTGTAAAGTTAATATGCTGTGACCAAGGTTTCAATATATTTATGGCCTGGTTATAGGCCCAGGCTGTACTAATTTTAATATTTGAAAATACCAACAGATAAGTCCCGTTTACAGGACGATTTACAGGTGTTAAATCGGAACCTGTGCCTTCTCCGCTCTGGGTTCCTCCCCGTATAAAAAACGGAACATCCGCCCCAAGGCCGGCCCCGATCGCTTCCAGTTCCTTAAAAGTCAATCCCAAGACATAAATTTCATTAAGAACTTTAAGAGTGAGAGCTGCGTTGGCGGAACCGCCGCCCAAACCGGATCCTGCGGGTATGTTTTTACTGATACGAATTGATACACCGCCCATGTGCGGGTAATGCTGTTTTAAACTGCTGTAAGCTTGAGAGCAGATATTTTTTTTATGGAGTGGCAGCCAGGGAACATCAGCGTATATTTTACATCCGGATTTCAATTTTTCAAAAGCCAGTTTATCGCCGAATTGCAGCTCCTGAAATATCGTCTGTATTGTGTGATAGCCGTCCTTTCTCCGGCCTGTAATCCGCAGGCCTATATTAACTTTGGAGAATGAATCTCGAATCATTTATCCTCAATTTTTCTGCAAGGTGGCAATGGCCTGGGCGGCGAGCCCTCTTTTTTCTCCCAGATAACCCAGATGATCAGTGGTAGTGGCTTTTATTGAAACTGCATCCTGATCAACCTGCAGATTATGGGCAATCTGATACTGCATTTGCGGTAAAAATTCTGCCAGTCTTGGTGCTTGCAGAATAACAATGGAATCCACATGCAGAATATCGAAGTGTAACTGGCGAATTTTTGCGGATGTTATTTTGAGAAAACGGCGGCTGTCGGCATCTTTCCACTGATCATCTGAACTGGGGAATAATTTTCCAATATCTCCCAGATTGGCAGCTCCCAGCAATGCATCTACTACAGCATGGATCAATACATCACCGTCAGAATGGCCCACAGCGCCAAATTCACTGGGAATTTCTACTCCTCCAAGAACGAGTTTAAAGCCGGCTTTTAATTTGTGGACATCATATCCGATGCCTGTTTTAATCATATTCTCATATTCCTTTACCATAATGAAACGAGAATTATTCTATTCCACTATTAAATATAATAAAGATTGACCCTATTTTTCCAAATCAGCATAAATAGCTTCGGCAAATATCCAATCTTCCGCTGTAGTAATTTTAATGTTTAAGGGAGATCCATTTATAATTCCAACCTGGTAACCCAGGCGTTCTGCAAGGACTGCTTCATCGGTGCCCTCAATGCCCTGTTTCTGTGCCAATTCCAGCGCTTCTTTTAACACGGACCGCATAAAAACCTGGGGGGTCTGTGCCAGCCAAATTTCATTTCTTGGCAGAGTAGCAATAATTTGATTCCCCATAACCTGTTTAATTGTATCCTTGGCGGGCACGGCCACAACGACAGCATCATGGAATTTACAGGCCATTATGGCCTCCTGAATTACTTCCCTCGATACAAACGGACGCACAGCATCGTGAATTACAATCAATTCTGAACTTTCAGCGGCTGCTTTCAAACCTTCAAAAACTGAATCCTGGCGTTTTTCTCCGCCCCTTACAACCTTAATGGGCTTTGAAGATGTGAAAGAATGCAGTTCCCTTTCCAGCTGCTTTATATGATCTCCCGGGACGGAAACCACTATTTCAGAAATTTCATCTAATGCCAGAAAAGGCTGAATAGTATGAAAAAGAAGCGGCCGCCGACCTAAAAGTTTTAATTGTTTTTCCCCGCCGAAACGGGATCCGGATCCGGCGGCGGGAATTATTGCTGATATCTTCATGATGTTATTTGACCAGCCCCATATTATATATTTAGACTGTCCTAAACTATCAGCATGGCATCGCCATAGCTAAGGAAGCGATATTTGTTCTTTTTTGCTATACGATAAGCCTTCATTATCAGATCACGGTCGGCAAAGGCCGACACCATCATCAGCAGAGTACTCTTGGGCTGATGGAAATTGGTAATCAGCGCATCTACCATTTTAAACTTATAGGGAGGATAGATAAATTTGTCAGTCCAGCCCCGTTTGGGAGAAACCTGAAATCCGGATACTACTACGGTTTCCAGGGCTCTAACTGTGGAAGTTCCCACGGCTATTATTTTACGGCGCTTCTTTTTCGCTTCATTAATGGCCATGGCAGTTTTGGTTGTTACTTCAAAATATTCTGAATCCATCTGATGGCGATTTAAATCTTCCACCTGAACTGACCTGAAAGTCCCCAATCCAATATGCAGCGTAGCAAAACCGATTTTAATCCCTTTGGTCGTTAAACGGCTGAGCAGACCGTTGGTAAAGTGGAGCCCTGCCGTGGGAGCAGCCACGGCGCCGCGAATATCGGCGAATACCGTCTGATAGCGCTTTTTATCTCTGGGCTCTGATTCTCTTTTAATATAGGGCGGCAGGGGTGATGTTCCGATCCTGTCGATGACATCGTAAATTTCTTCATTTTCATATTCAAAACGGACCACCCGTCCCCCAGAAATTGTATTGTCTATAACATCACAATAAACATTTTTAGTAAACATGAGTTTATTGCCAATCCGCACTTTACGGGCCGGTTTAACCATTACCTCCCATAGATTATTTTCGAGTTCCCGCAGGAGAAATACTTCTACCCTGGCGTCAGTACGATCCTTGGTAGCATACAGCCGGGCCGGAAAAACTTTGGTGTTATTCATGATGAATAGATCGTTCTTTCTAAAATATTCCGGTAAATTATGAAACATACGATGCTCAATTTCACCGGTGTCTCTATGGATGACCATTAGCTTTGAAAGGTCTCTTCTCTGGGCCGGATATTGAGCTATATATTTTTCCGGCAGTGTGTAGTCAAATTCTACTAATTTATATTTCTTTTTTTTGGTAATCATTCAAATATCCTCTGCTGTGTCTTAGTAATAGTTCTTCCTAATAATTTATAAGCTCTCTCCTGGGCAATTCGTCCCCGGGAAGTGCGCTGGATAAAACCTTCCTTAATCAAAAATGGTTCATATACATCCTCAATGGTTGTTGTATCTTCACTTAAAGCCACAGCCAGTGAACTGACTCCCACAGGCCCTCCCTGAAATTTATCAATCAATGTGGCCAGAATATTCCGGTCCATGTCGTCCAGTCCGATTTCGTCAATTCCCAAAGCATTAAGAGCAGCGCTGGCCACGCTTTTTGTAATTCTGCCGTCTGCTTTTACCTGGGCATAATCCCGCGTTCTTCTCAACAGGCGGTTGGAAATTCGCGGTGTTCCGCGGGAACGTCCGGCTAATTCCAGTGCTCCGTCTTCGTCAATATCAACTTTCAATATTTCTGCCGATCTAATGATGATTTGGAACAAATCCCGGGGATCATAATAATCAACACGCAGAATTACGCCAAATCTGTCCCGCAGGGGAGAGGTGAGACTGCCTAATTTGGTTGTTGCTCCCACTAAAGTAAATGGTTCAATATTAAGCTGCACACTTCTGGCTCCCGGACCCTTATCAATCATTATTTCCAATCGATAATCTTCCATACCGGAATAAAGATATTCCTCTACCACCGTATTCAGGCGGTGAATCTCATCCACAAAAAAAATATCTTTAGGAGAAAGATTTGTAAGAATCCCGGCTAAATCCCCGGCTCTTTCCAGTACCGGGCCGGAAGTCTGTTTCAGGTTTCCTTCCATTTCCCGGGCCACAATGTTGGCCAGGGTTGTTTTGCCAAGTCCCGGAGGTCCAAAAAGCAGCACGTGATCCAATGCTTCATTTCTTTTTTTTGCAGCTTCGATGGATAATTTTAAACTATCCACCACTTCCTGTTGTCCGATAAATTCGTCTAAAGATACCGGGCGCAGGGATTTTTCAACAACTATATCTTCTTCAAACGGTGTGGGATCAGTAATATGGATATCAGTCATCTATTTAGCCAAGATAAAAAAAAGGTACATTATCAAGCATAGAAGGTACAAAATGATTATAAGGTCAGCCAATAGGTTTAAGTGAACAGCGGGGGAAAAGAAGTCAGTCTTCAGAAATCAGAAGTCAGAGGGGGGATAGTAATGAGTTACACGTGAGCAGTTAGGAGCGGGAGAAAAAGTCAGTTGGCAGAAGACAGAGGGAGAAAAAATTCTATGAATTTTTTCAGTGAACAGTGAATTGTGAATTGTGAGTAGTGGGAAAAACTCCTGATACAATCCCCGCAGGACAGGCAGAATTCAGATGGGAAGAAGAAGTAAATGCTAAGATGATAGATTGTGGAAAGATTCTTCTTTACTCGTCACTCGTAACTTCTAACAGGAAAATTCCCTGAATTTTCCTCCTCACCTCTCACGGGAAAATTTGTAGAATTTTCCCTCCTCACGTAAAAAATTCACAGAATTTTTTACCGTTACTCGTCACGAAAATATTCTGCGAATATTTTCTATTCCGGCAAAGCAGCTCTAAGTTTCAGCAGGCGCTGTTTCCTGTCCCTGGCAAATCGTTTAATTCCTTTCCAGATGTTCTCAGGATCTAGATGCGCCTCTGCAATAATTTCGTCCAGGGAGCCTCCTGTACGCCAGCGATTGTCCCAATCGGGGGATAGTGTATACT
>JAZFSI010000134.1:0-2775 GCA_036446075.1 Fidelibacterota bacterium | reverse complement strand
TTCTCCCTCATTTTTAAAATATTTACCGAGATTTTGTTGAATAAAATAATTTACGTTTTGCCAGTTTTATTTTTTTTCGGGTCTGCTCAGGCCCAGATGGCGACCAGTAGGGAAGAAGCCGGGCAGCTGCAGTTTAAGACAGGTATGGCCGAGAGAGTGGACAATGCTCCCGTAATTGACGGAATAATAAACGATAAGGCCTGGCAGAACAGTTCCATAATCTCTGAATTTTTGGAATTGGAACCCCATAATCTAGACAATGCTTCCGAAGCCACAGAAGTCCGGATTATATATGATGACAAAAATCTTTATTTTGCTTTTACAAATTTCCATAAAGATCCCGGCAGAATAAAAAAAATACTCGCCAGACGAGATGATTGGGAGGGTGGTTTCGCCTATAATAGTGACTGGGTCGGATTTGGGATAGATTCCCGGAACGATGATCAATCCGGTTATTATTTTGTGGTTAATCCGGCCGGAGTAAAAGTTGATGTTTTAATAGCGCGTGATGAAGATGTTGATTCGAGCTGGGATGGAGTATGGGAAGTGAAAACATCAATTAACAATCAGGGCTGGTGTGCCGAGTTTAAAATCCCATTTTCCCTATTCCAATTTTCAAAAGATAACCAGCAGGTATGGGGGCTGGAACTATCAAGAATGATTTATGAAAAACAGGAATGGATCAACTGGCCCGGAAAAGCGCTGGGGACACAGGGTGTAGTATCCCGCTGGGGTATATTGGAAGGTCTCAAAAATATTCCAACTCCAAAACAATTAGAAATTATGCCTTTTTTACTGGGCGGCAGAATTGATGAAGGACAAGTTGAATTTTCGAAAAATGCAGGACTGGACATAGAATACGGATTAGCCAGCAATACGACTCTTAATATGGCTTTTAATCCCGACTTCGGCCAGGTAGAAGCTGATCCGTCCGTATTGAATTTGACAGCATTTGAAACTTTTTTTGAGGAAAAGCGTCCATTTTTTGTTGAAGGAGCCGGTTTTTTTGATAATGAAATCCAGTTATTTCACAGCCGTCGTATAGGCAGACAACCTGATTTTTATGAGCCTGAAGAAGGTGAAATCGTGGAGAGTCCGCAGGCAACTACAATTCTGGGCGCCATGAAAATAATTGGGGAGTCCAATACGGGCCTGAGTTTTGGTTTGATTGAAAGCGTCACTTCTAAAGAATATGGTATCTGGGAATATCAGGATGAAGGAGATTCAACGGTATCAAAGAGACATTTTTTAGAACCGTTAACAAATTATTTTATTGGGCGTTTGCAAAAACCAGTTTTAAATAAAATTTCAAATCTTGGCTTGATGGTTACTGATGTCAGGAGGGATGGCGGTACCAGCGCTTTAGTAACCGGAGTGGATTGGAATTTTAAATTTTTGGACAATAAACTAAACTTTGCCGGCCAGGCTGCCCATTCCAATCAAGCTGGAACTAAGGGCAATATGGTACAAATTGAATTTGAATACCAGGATCCCGTATGGTGGTCTGCGGGTCTTGAATCGGGAGTGATTGACGAATATTTTGAAATCAATGACCTTGGATTTTTAAGGCGCAATGATGTCTGGTGGATTGGCATGAAGGTCCGTTTAAGAAAGCAGGAGCCCTGGGGACGGTTTTTGAACAATAATTTTTCATTGAGTTATGGAATGAAAGGTCGGGGAGATGGATTAGTTTTAGAAAGATCAATGGAAATTAATCAGAATAACCTTCTTAAAAACTATTGGAGTTTCGGGTTTGGTTCCGGTGTTAATTTTTCAGCCTTTAGCGACAGGGATGTATTCCAGGATGACCGGGCCTGGGATTATAAATCTGAAACAAGAGGTTATGTTTACACCTGGTTCCAAACGGATCGCAGGAAAAGACTCATCATCCAGCCATTCTTTGCTATTGGCAGGGGAGAATTCAGCGCAGGGGGTTACAGAGCAGGGCTTGAATTAACCTTAAAACCGACGGATAATATCAATATTTATATTAATGGATTTCAGGACTTGGAGAATGATTATATGCAGTGGGTAGGAATTGAGGATGAGAACGGTGAATTAAATATTATTTATGCCAATTCAGAACAGTTGATGAGAGATTTCAGGTTTCGTGTAAACTGGACTTTTACTCCGGATTTATCCCTGGAATTATTTTACCAGCCCTTCCATGTGGATTTGGATTATAAAACTTTTTACCTATTGGATGCCCCCAGAACTAACACTCTGATACCATATTCTTATGGGGAAAATCCGGATTTTAAAATTAATAATACTGTCGGTACTTTTGTACTGCGCTGGGAATATTTACTAGGCAGCACTTTTTTCCTGGTATATAGTTTGAATGATACCAGAGAATATTCTGCAGAAGATGAAAAATGGGAGATAGATAAGGTTAATTCCTTATTTCTAAAGCTAACGTACTGGTTCCAGAATTAACTGAAAAATTCAAAGATTTTTCTGAGTGATATGGTAAAATTCTTATAAGAATTTTCCTGTCACGAATTACGGGTAAAATTTTTTTCTACAAACTAGGCACTTCCGATTGACTTCTTTTTTTCATTCTTTCGATAAATCTACTAATTCAAGCCCCAATTCTTCCGCCAGTTCCCAAATTTGACTATCTTTATAAAATTCACCGAAATAGATTTTTTTAATACCTGCATTGGCAATGTTTTTAAAACAATTATAACAGGGGGAAGTTGTAATATAGATTTCACTTTTTTCGATACGGATGCCATGGCGCGCTGCCTGAACAATTGCATTTGTTTCGGCATG
>JAZFSI010000133.1:0-8791 GCA_036446075.1 Fidelibacterota bacterium | reverse complement strand
CATGATTCCCTGAAAACTGCCGCCCCGCATGAACAAATTCACAGTCATTCAAAAGCCGGGAAAAACATTCATAAAACAGCGGAATTACGCTTCAATGAACCGGAAAAGGAATTGACTAAGGCTGCTTTTATCAGACATGAAAATTTTAATTTTGCACCTGTTACCCACGCTTTTACCGAACCCCATTCAACCCTGGCCGTCTGGAACGGTGATAATACGCTCACTGTTATCAGCGCCACTCAAGTTCCCTATTATCTGCAAAGAACTTTATCCGCTGTTTTAGGTCTGCCGCTGCACTCCATCCAAGTTAAAAAACCATGTTTAGGCGGGGGATTCGGCGGAAAGAGCGATCCTTTTCCCCATGAAATTATTTGTGCTCACCTGGCCCGAAAAACCAAACGCCCGGTAAAATGTACTTTTACCAGAGAAGAAGTTTTTTTAAATAATCATGGGCGTCACGGCACTGAAATAAATATGTCCCTGGGCTGCGATAAAAACGGCTTAATTACCGCTCTTGATGCGGACATCCTCATTGACGGCGGTGCCTACGGCAGCTTCGGTGTGGTTACCGCTTACTATAATGGAGTGCTGCTGCAGGGCCCCTATAAAATAGATAAATTTGGATTTCGTACGCGTCGAGTATATACGAATAAACCTCAATGCGGCGCCATGCGCGGGCACGGAGCAGTGAACCCCCGTTATGCCATCGAAGTTATGCTGGACATGCTGGCCGATGACATGAATTTAGATCCCTGCGATTTGAGAGAATTGAATTTTCTTCCGGAAAATACTCTCACGGTCGGACAATTGCGAATTACCAGCAACGGCATTCGGGAATGCCTCCAAACTGTGCGGGCGCGCTCTAATTGGAACAGCCGCTATAAGCAGTTGCCCTATGGAACCGGGCTGGGACTGGCCTGCGGATTTTTTATAAGCGGCAGCGCCCTGCCTATCGTCTGGAATAGAAATCCCCAGTCTGTGGTCCATGCCAAAATAGATATCGACGGCCGCGTTGTGCTGTTCAGCGGAGCCAGCGATATCGGCCAGGGCAGCGATACAATTCTGGTTCAGATCGCAGCTCAGGAACTGGGCCTTCCTTTAGACTTTATTCAGGTCGAAGTTGCTGATACAAAAACAACACCGGTTGATCTGGGATCTTATTCCAGCCGGGTTACATTTATGATGGGCAACGCGGCTAAGGCGGCTGTAGAAAAACTTCGTACCGAAATGTCCTTAGCTATTGCCAGAGAAAAAGAAATATCAGCGGATAAGATAATTTTTCTAAATGGACGTGTTTCTTCTCCGGAAACGGATCTAAGCCTGAGTTGGCTCGAAGCGGTCGAAATAGCTCTGGCAGGCAGGGGTTCCATCATAACCAGCGGTAATTACATATCTCCCAAAATGGGCGGGAAGTTCAAGGGTTCCGGAGCGGGTTTGAGCCCGGCCTACAGTTTTGGTGCATTCATATCTGAAGTGCATGTAAATCCTCTTACGGGAGCGGTTAAAGCCGCCAAAATATGGGCTGCACACGATTGCGGCAAAGCCCTCAATCCATTATCAGTTGAAGGCCAGATTGAAGGCTCTATTCATATGGGATTGGGCCAGGTTTTGAGCGAAGAAATGCGCTACAGCGAAGGACAGCTTGTAAATTCTAATTTTCTTGATTACCGCATTCCAACGTCTCTGGACACGCCTGAAATGGATGTTACTATAATTGAATCCAATGACGGCGAGGGTCCCTATGGCGCCAAGGAGGCCGGAGAAGGCCCCATTCATCCTGTGCTGCCTTCCATCGGGAATGCCATTTATGATGCAGTCGGTGTCCGCATGTTTGATTTGCCCATAACTCCCGATAAAATTCTGGCCGGTCTGGCAAAAAAAGAAAAACCATGAAACCGGCCAAATATATTATTCCGGCTACTATAAAAAGGGCTTTAGCCGCCGCCGCAAAATATTCCCCGGATTTTATGTATTTTGGCGGCGGTACGGACATTCAGATTTATCTCAAACAGCAGCTTTTACCGCCGCAGACAGTAATAGACCTGACCGGAATAAAAGCCCTCGGCAAGTTAAAGCACTCCCGGGGAAAACTGGAGCTGGGAGCACTGGTTACGCTGGATCAGATTATTAGGAATAACCAGATCCGGCTTAACTATCCCCTGCTTCACCGGGCGGCCTCAGCCGCGGCTACCCCGGTAATCAGAAAAACAGCCACAATCGGCGGCAATCTTCTGGTAAAAAATCGCTGTACCTTTTATAATCAATCAAAGGACTGGCGAATTGCGGTCGGATCGTGCCTGCGCGACGAGGGCGATATATGCCAGGTAACGGGCGGAAAGAAAGCCTGTTTTTCACGTAATGTATCGGATACCGCTACCGCCTTAATTGCCCTTGATGCCCGTGTTTTTATTTCCCTGCGGGGCGAAAATTTAGAAATGCCGGTCAAGGATCTTTATCGTGCGGACGGTATTCGTTTTCACCGCCATCCACTGAACGATGGAATCCTTACGCAAATTGAAATCTCTCGGAAATCATCCAGCTGGTGGTTTAAGAAGCTGCGCCTGCGAAAAAGTATGGATTTTATGTCTTTGGCCGTGGCTGTCTCTGTGGACGAAAAGGGCTGGGCCAGGATCTGCCTGAACGGAGTTTCCATGTCGCCTGTTTTAATTGAGGGGCTCTTAGCGGATATGACCTTGAAAGATCTGATGGCAAAGGCTGGAAAAATGTGTAAAACCGTAGATAACGATTTGATGCCCTTGAAATATCGGCGGCAAATGATAAAAGTATATTTAAAATTGTGGTGGGAATCTTTAGGGGAAAGGAAAAAATCATAGATTTATTCCGTGACGGGTGACGGTAAAAAATATTTCTACAAACTATAAACTACCAACTATTTGCTTTCCTCTTTTCCCATTCCTTCTGACTTCTGTCAACTGACTTCTTTTTTTCTACTCACTATTCACTGTTCGCTGTTCGCTGAAAAAATCAAGATTTTTTCTCCCTATCCCTGGGCAAATGAGAGTTCGTCTCTTAGGTCTCCTACTATTGATTTAATCCTAATGTCGTTTTTTGATTTTATTTCAACAACACGGCAAGCGTGTAAAACGGTGCTGTGATCCCGACCTCCAAAATGGAGACCAATAGTTACCAAAGAGGAGCTGAGTAATTCTCTGCAAAGAAAAATTGATATCTGCCGTGCCTCGGCAATTTGCATTTTTCTACTCGAGCCAACTATATCTTTTTCTTTTATATTGGTTATTTCTGAAACACGCTTTATAATGTCTTCTGCGGTGATTTCTACCAAAATTCTTTTGCCCAGGCGCTCCTTAATTACTTTTTTTGTAAGATCATAATCGATTTCAGTGTTGGAAAGGGAAGAGTGGGCCAGAAGTCTAATGATAGTACTTTCTAGTTCCCGGACATTATTTTTTACGTGTTTTGCAATTAATTCTATAATTTCATAAGGAAGTCTTAAGTTGTTCTGCTCTGCCTTTTCCATTAATATGGCCACCCTCGTTTCAAAGTTGGCCGGTTGTATATCCACTGATAGTCCCGATTGAAATCTCGACAAAAGCCTGTCTTGAAGGCCAACCATTTCACCGGGATATTTATCTGCCGTCATAACAATCTGTTTTCCGGCGTGGAACAATTCATTAAAGGTGTGGAAAAACTGTTCCTGCGTTTGTTCTTTGCCCTGGAAAAATTGTATGTCATCAATTAACAAGACATCGGAATTTCTATAAAACTTTGAGAATTCCACTGTATTATTCTTTTGAATTGATGATATGAAGTCCAGCGTAAATTTTTCACTGGAGGCACAGATAACTTTCAATTCCGGTTTTTCGGTGTTTATGCGATTGCCTATAGCGTGTAATAGATGTGTTTTTCCCATTCCAACACCGCCATAAATAACCAATGGATTAAAGGCCTGCTGCCCCGGATTTTCTCCTACTCCGACTGCTGCTGCTTTTGCGAATTGATTGTTATCTCCTTCGATAAATGTGGAAAACGTGTATTTATGATTTAATTGCCTGCTTTTTTTCCTGGCGGGTATGATACTTATTTTTTCCCTGTTTTCAAGCTGCTCTTTAATTCCGTTTCCACTAATCGTACAAACTGTATATTTAATTTCGATTATTTTTTTTAATGAATCCCTGACAATATTCTTTATTTCCTCGTGATAATGGCTTTTTATCCATTCGAAAAAGAATTGATTGGGGACCTCCAGTACCAATTCTTCGCTGTCCAGACCAATGGATTGAATGGGTTCAAACCAGGTTGAATAGGCGTGATCTGGAAATTTAGCCTTAAGCTCCAGCTTTACATCGCTCCAAAGTTCTGAATGTATCATTTAAAAGTTATCCACAAGTTATCCACAGATATTATTTCTATAATTTATGGCCGTTTTTTTATTCACTTCAATTCCATTTTCATCTTTTTTAAGATAATTTTATGATAAAAATTTATATTAAAGCCGCGCGCTAATCCCTTTGCAATAATTGTGATTATTATTTATTTTACCGGGCTAATTTTGGAGCAATAATGAAGCGTACATATCAACCCAGTAAAAGAAAAAAGAAAAATAAGCACGGATTCCGTGAAAGAATGTCAACTGTTGGCGGTCGGAAGATTTTAAGTCGACGCCGGAAAAAAGGACGGAAAGTTCTTTCTGCTTAGTGCCTTCTTTTTTAGCTACAATTCTGTCGACAATCGAGCGTCTGCTGAAAGGGCTCTTAACCGGACTGATTCTGTTATACCGTCTACTGCTTTCTCCGTTATTGGGAAATAATTGCAGGTTTCAGCCGACTTGTTCCAGCTATGCGCTGGATGTTATAAAAAATTTTCCAATTCATAAAGCCGTTTGGCTCAGCTTGAAACGGGTTTCAAAATGTCATCCATTCTCTAAGGGTGGACTGGACCCTATTCCGGAAAAACATGAATAAAAATACTTTACTCGCATTTTTTCTTATAGCCCTTATTATGGTTTTAACTCCCTGGTATCTGAAGACCGTCAGCCCGGTACCTCAAGAACCCGCAGGGGACACAACTTTAGTATATAGACCCGCGCTCAGCCCGGAGGTTTCTTCTCCGGAAGTGCGACCCACTTCCACACCGCAGGCAGCAATTCCGAAAGATTATGTAAATGAAAAAATAATTCATGTAGAAAACGGTAAATACAGTCTGGAAATCAGCAATCTGAACGGAGGTTCTTTTAAGTCATTTATTTTGTCTGAATACGATAAGTACGATTCTACGCTCGTTAACCTTATTTACGAAAAAAATCAGAACAATCTGCTTTTAAACTTTGTTTCTGTTGAGGGGGATCTGGTAGAGCTCGACGGATTCTGGACCTTGGAAACGCCCTCGCAGAAAATTGATGCCGGCAGAACTTCAAAAACAATAATTTTTTCAACTGTATTTAAGGGCAAAACAATTACCAGGAGTTTGACATTTCATCCCCAGAGTTACAGCATTGATCTGGAGCTCAATCTAGATCAGATTCGTAATTCTGTATCTCAGGCACGCTATAACCTAAGCTGGAACGGAGGCCTGCCCACAACAGAGAAAAACCAGAAGGATGAATATAATTATTTTAAAGGTTCAGCCAATCTGGGCGGCGGATTGCTGAAACCTAAACGGCTGAAAAACGGCGAACCCGTAACCGCAGAACAATCTGGTCAAACTAATTGGGTGTCCGTCCAGAATAAATATTTTATCAGTGCCATTATCCCCACGCAGCCCGCCAAGGGAGCTGCAATAAAGGGCAGAATAGATGGCAATCACCCTGTATATAACGTTACTATTACCCAGAATATAAATACAGAAAACAAATACCGTTTGTATTTAGGGCCCTTGGACTTCAAGCTGGTTTCAGATTTGGGCGTAGATCTTGAAAAGGCCATTGATTTCGGCTGGTCACCTCTGCGGCCTGTGGGCAAACTTATTATCTGGTCACTTAAAATTCTGCATAAAGCAATACCTAATTATGGTGTAGTCCTGATTATTTTTTCAGTCTTATTAAAAATTCTCCTAAATCCCTTAACTAAAAAAAGCTTTCAGTCTAATCGTCGGATGCAGGATCTTCAGCCTAAAATTGCCATTTTGAAAGAAAAATATAAAAACGACTCTCAAAAAATGAATAAAGCTCAAATGGCGCTGTTCAAAGAAGAGGGCGTAAACCCCATGGGCGGGTGTCTGCCCATGCTGCTGCAAATGCCGATTCTTATCTCTCTCTTTGCCGTTTTCAGAACTACCATTGAATTTCGGGGCGCACCATTTATCTGGTGGATAAACGATTTGTCGGCACCAGACGTGGTCTTCAGCCTGCCGTTTTCAATCCCCATTTACGGTAGCCATGTGGCAATCTTACCGATTATTATGGGCGTCACTATGTTTTTACAACAAAAATTAATGTCACCTGCCGGCGGACAACAAAAAATAACCGGTTATTTCATGACTGGTTTCTTTCTCCTCCTATTTAACAGTTTTCCCTCCGGCTTAAATCTTTATTATACTGTTTTTAATGCACTTACAATTATACAGCAGAAATATTTAACACCTGCTCCCAGTGCTAAAAAGCTACCCCTGGCGGCTGGAAAAAAACAAAAGCATAAAAAATGAAATCCATTGATACGATCGTAGCCCCGGCCACACCTTACGGCTACAGCGGGCTGGCGATTGTGAGGCTTAGCGGAGAAAATGCAATGGCAACAGTATTGCAGCTCACCAACCGCAATGAGGGATCATTTTTACCGCGAACTGCTACTTTCTCTTCGATTTTTACTCCGGAAAAATACCCCTTTGATGATGTTGTCATTACTTTTTTTCCGGGCCCAAAGTCATATACCGGCGAAGATATCGTGGAAATTTCAAGCCACGGCAGTCCCGCCGTTGTAGAAGAAATAATTTCATCGGCGTGCCGGTATGGCGCCCGCCTGGCAGAACCGGGGGAATTTACCCGCCGAGCTTTTCTTAATGGAAAAATGGACCTGACTCAAGCCGAATCCGTGGCTGCCGTGATCCATTCGCATTCTATTGAAAGTTCCCGTTTAAGTCACCGAATTCTTCACGGTGCTCTATCAGAAAAATTTTCCGGCATAAAAACGGACCTGATAAATATTGTCTCTAAAATTGAATTCGAGCTTGACATTTCCGAAGACGAAACCGGCGCCATTATGTCCCAAGAATTACAGACGCAGCTGGCTGCTTCTCAGCGAACCGTGGATTTACTGCTCGGAACTTATAAACAGGGAAAACTGCTGCTCGGCGGAGCAGTGGCAGTAATCACTGGCAAACCAAACGTGGGGAAATCTACTCTCTTAAATGCCCTGTCCAATTCGGCGCGAGCAATCACCGGCCCGTTACCCGGAACAACCCGGGATACGATTGATGTTACTCTTTTAATGAATGGCGTGCCCCTGCGCCTGGTTGATACGGCCGGCCTCAGAGAGGCCGGGAATGAAACGGAAAAAGAAGGTGTTCTGCGAGCTCATAAATATCTTGAAAGCGCCGATATAATCCTTTCTGTAGTTGATTCTGAGGAAAAAACTTTTTTCGTTCATCCTTCTATCCCTGTCTTAAAAATATTCAATAAGATTGATCTTTTTCCTAAGATGGTACCTGATTCTGAAATCTTATATATTTCAGCTACCGAGGAAAAGGGCATTGATTCTCTTAAAAATAATATTAAAGAAACTCTCGGTATTTCAGCTTCCCTGTCACCTGAGGCACTGTTGATATCAAATCGGCAGGAATACATTCTTTCGGCCTGTGCGCAGAGTCTTAAGCGGGCTCAGAGCCTAACTTCCGGGAAGGGTGACCTGCCGCTTGAAATCATTGCCCTGGAACTGCGTACCGCCCTGAATGCCATTGATCAAATTCTCGGAAAAACTACTGCCGATGATATCCTGGATAATATATTCGGCACCCTCTGCGTAGGAAAATAGGTTTCACGTGAAACGTGTACAGTCCAGCTTTGACGTAGCGGTGGTCGGGGGCGGCCACGCCGGCATAGAGGCCGCTCTGATGGGGGCGAAACTGAATAAAAAGATTGCCCTGATTACCCTTAGCAAAAGTGCCCTAGGAAGAATGTCGTGCAATCCCGCCGTCGGCGGTCTGGCAAAAGGCCAAATGGTGCGCGAAATGGATGTTCTGGGCGGAGTTATGGCCAGGGCGGCTGATTATTCCGGCATCCAATTTAAAATACTCAATCGCTCCAAGGGCCGCTCTGTCTGGTCGCCCAGAGCCCAGGTTGACAAGCGTAAATATGAATTATTTGTTACTAATCTTATTTTTTCCAATCCGCACATTAAAATTATTGAGGGCGAGGTTATTGATATAATAGAAAAATCGGGTCTGGTGACAGGCGTAATTCTCAGAGACGGCAGCCGGATTTTCAGCAGAACAACCATCATGACATGCGGAACCTTTTTAAATGGATTAATTCATATTGGTGAAAGAAAAGCACGAGCAGGAAGAATGGGGGAATCCGGAGCCGAAGGAATTACCTCCGCCTTAACCTTAAGGGGGCTGGTCTGCGGCCGTTTGAAAACAGGGACACCGCCCCGGCTGGTTAATAATTCAATCGACTGGAGCAAAACCAACCCTGTTTCCGGCGATAAACTTCCTACCCCTTTTTCATATAACACCCAAAGCTTTTCACCGCCGAACATTACCTGCCATACAACAAAAACCGGTTATGAATGCAAACAGATAATCTCTGAAAATCTACACAGTAGTCCCCTCTATTCCGGAGACGTTCTGGGTGTCGGCCCCCGCTATTGCCCGTCCA
>JAZFSI010000132.1:0-2051 GCA_036446075.1 Fidelibacterota bacterium | reverse complement strand
AATTTAATATTTAAAGAAACCGTTTCTCATTTTAAATTCAATTCCATGAAAAATAAAGAAAAATTACATAATTCAGATAAAGAGCACATAATCTATGGAATAAACGGCTGCAGGGCTCTCTTAGTTTCTAAACGCTGGAAAATAAACAGAATTTATTTGGGACATGATAGCCAGGCTGTAAAAAATCAATCATTTTTAAATATTCTTGAAAATTACCGGAATAATATTCAAAGATTGAATAAAGAAACTTATTTAAGAAAATTCAAGGATCAACGCACACAGGGTGTGGTTATAAGTTTTTCCGGAGCTTTAGTTCATCCTTTGACCGTATTTGATAATTCATCCAAAAATATGTGCCTGCTTGCTCTGGACAATATTAATGACCCGCAAAACCTGGGTCAAATTATCCGTACCTCCGAATGTGCCGGTATAAATGGTATTATTCTCCCCCGCCATGATAGCTGTGGAATGACTGCCTCCGTTTTACAGGTCAGTCAGGGAGCATTTACCAGCGTGCCCATTTATGAAGTTAATAATTTGCATACCGGATTGAATAATTTAAAACAGAATGATTTCTGGATTATAGGACTAGAAAACAGCATAAATTCCAAAAACTGGCATGAAATCGATTTAAAGGGACGTAATGTTATTGTTATTGGCAGCGAAGGTAAGGGGATTCGTTCTCTGGTTCTTAAAACCTGTGATTTCCTGGCCACGATACCCATGCAGGGAAAAATATCATCTTTAAATGTTTCCGCCGCAGTGAGTGTAATTCTATTCGAAAGATTGAGACAATTAAAAAGTGAAAAGTAATGAAGTCAGTTGTCATAGGAAAAATTCGATGAATTTTTCCTTGTCACCCGTCACTTCCACTGCTACTCACTTCAGGCCAAGACAGTTGCTGCGCTACTACGCTGCTGCTCCCCGGCAAGACTTGGTTGCCCCAAGGGTTTAATGCGGGACTTTATCCAATGTATTTAGATCTATTTTTTTAATTTTAATTAAAAATTCCCAGTCCCTGATTACAACCACGGAATATTCAGGAATTTTCAATAATTGCCTTTCCTGTGTGGGATATATCCGTTTTGTTTTCCCGTTAATATCCAGATCCAGCGGCATGGTAAATCCAGGTATAACTTCAGACCACTTATAACTTAAACTGTCTCCGCTTTGTTCATACTCGAAAACCGGTATTCCGCTTTGGTAAAAATATTGATCAAAAAAGAGATTAAAATCAAGGCCGGTAGTAGTGCTTACTATTTTTTGAAAATCTTCTGTTTTTACATGGCTGCGGCGGTTATTTACTGCAAATGATTTTAATATATTAAACCACAACTCATCATCGTTGATCACTCCCCTCAGAGTATGCATAATCCAGCCGCCTTTATTATATGAATCACCAAAAGCCCAGTAATTTTCATTTTCAGGTCCCACTACGGGGAGTTTATTTTGTATACTTTTCCTTTTTTGCAGCAGAAAGCTTACGGCAACATCATAACCAAGGCGTTCTTCAATAAACATAGCTTCGCTATAAATTGCCATTCCCTCATGAATCCACATATGGGCCGGATCTAAAGCAGTTACACTATTGCCCCACCACTCATGGGCGGTCTCGTGGAAAAGTAAACCATCGACAATCCCATGGAAAGCGTCCAGCCACCCGTGTCCATTATTACGGTTGCGAAAATTATTTCCATAAGTTACCGCAGACTGGTGCTCCATTCCCAGGTAGGAGACTTCAACCAATTTAAAGCCGTCATTCCACCAGGGGTAGATACCGAATTTATCTTCGAAAAAATGTAAAATCCCCCGTGCCTGTTTAAAATGTTCACGGGCGACTTCGGCGTGGTAATCCAAAACATAATGATTTAAATATTCAATTTTATTCTGGCGTTGAAGAGTATCCTGCACTAAAACATAATATCCTAACTGCAGAGAAACATTGTAATTGTTGATGGGGTTTTTAACCAGCCATGTATAAGTTATTTTTCCCTCATTTCGGGAAATTTTATTTTCCAGCCTGCCATTGGCCACACATATAAGTTCCTCGG
>JAZFSI010000131.1:0-6018 GCA_036446075.1 Fidelibacterota bacterium | reverse complement strand
TAATTGTATTTTTTACTTATTTTTACACTGCCATAGCTTTTGATCCAGTCCAGGTTTCCAACCAAATGAAGCAGCAGGGCGGTTTTATACCCGGCATCAGACCAGGTAAAAAAACAGCGGAATATATAGACAATATTTTAACAAGAGTCACTTTACCCGGTTCATTTTTTCTAGCCTTTGTTGCAATTTTCCCCTATATACTGATGCAGACCATGGATGTGGGATACGACCTGGCATCTTTTTTCGGAGGTACAAGTTTATTGATTATTGTAGGTGTTTCCCTGGATACTTTACAGCAGATTGAATCGCACCTGCTCATGCGGCATTACGATGGATTTTTAGCCAAGGGTAAAATGCGGGGAAGAAGGCGGATTTAATGGTAAGAATCAGATCTAAAAATGAAATTGATCTTATTACAAAAAGCTGCCAGATTGTTGCGGATACATTGGATATGCTCAGTGCAGAAATTGTTCCTGGAGTCCCGGTCAGGGAACTGGATAGAATGGCTGAAAAATACATTGTTTCCTGCCAGGCACGACCGGCCTTTAAAGGTTATCTTGGATTCCCGGCAACATTATGCATTTCGATCAATGATGAAGTAGTGCACGGTATTCCGGGGAATCAGGTATTAGAGGAAGGTCAAATTGTCAGTATTGACTGCGGAGTGGAAAAAAATGGCTATTACGGTGATTCTGCTCGTTCATTTCCAGTAGGAAATATTTCTGCCGAAAATAAAAAACTTATGAAAATAACTCGTGAATCACTTTTTTTGGGGATAAAAGCTGCCAGGCCCGGTAATTATGTATCTGATATAGGTTTTGCCATTCAAACTCATGTAGAAAAGTACGGATATTCAGTAGTTAGAGAACTGGTGGGTCATGGTATCGGAACAAACCTGCATGAAGATCCGCAAATTCCAAACTACGGAGAACCAAAACAGGGGTATAAATTGAAGCCCGGTATGTGTATTGCAATTGAACCAATGATAAATATGGGCCGTAAAGAAATAAAAACAGATTCTGACGGCTGGACTGTGAGAACAGTTGACGGCTCTTCTTCAGCACATTTTGAACATACTATTGCCATCACCGAAAATGACAACCGAATATTGAGTTTAGGGCATGGCTAAAGAACAGCCCATAAAAATTGAGGGAACCATTAAGGAAACACTGCCTAATGCCATGTTCCGGGTCGAGATTGAACTGGGAGGTAAAACCCATGAAGTATTGGCTCATGTGAGCGGGAAAATGCGTATGCATTTTATTAAAATCCTGCCGGGAGATACAGTAGCGCTTGAAATTTCACCCTATGATTTGAATCGCGGCAGAATCACCTATCGAAATAAATAGAGTATTATGAAAGTTAGATCATCAGTTAAGAAAATTTGTGATAAATGCAAGATTATACGGCGTAAAGGCGTTGTATTTGTAATTTGTGAAAATCCTAAACATAAACAGAGACAAGGTTAGGAGACTAGAGTGGCACGTATTTCAGGGATAGATATTCCCCGTGACAAAAAAGTACCTTATTCGTTAAGCTATATCCATGGCATCGGATTGAGCACAGCCATGAAAATATGTGAAAATGCCAAGGTGGATCTAGAATTGCGAGTAAAAGATTTAAATGAAAATCAAGAAACAGGCTTAAGGAATGCAATAATTTCGCTCGGTATAAAAGTTGAGGGGGAACGCAGGACTGAAGTTTCTATGAATATTAAGCGCAAACGGGATATTGGCTGTTACCAGGGTTTGAGACATCGTCGCGGACTTCCCGTAAATGGGCAGAGAACAAAAACAAATTCCCGTACCAGGAAGGGTAAACGCCGTACCATCGGGATGCGCCAGAAAGGTTAAAACCATTGAATAAATTGTCGAAAGAAAAGAAGAAAAAGAAAAAAGGTTCTGTTGAACCTGCAGGAATGGCTCATATTAAAGCCACCTTTAACAATACTCATATTACCCTTACGGATAAATTTGGGAATGTAATCGCCTGGGCCACTGCCGGTACAAGCGGATTTAAGGGAGCCCGGAAGAATACGGCCTTTGCCGCTACACAGGCAGCAGAAAAATGTGCTAAAGAAGCGCTTGTTTTAGGTTTACAAAGTGTTGATGTCAGGATAAAGGGTCCCGGTTCCGGAAGGGAATCGGCTATCCGCGCCCTGGCAGTCGCCGGTCTGGAAGTTACTTCCATTCGAGATGTAACACCGCTACCGCATAATGGATGCCGTCCACCCAAAAGACGACGTGTTTAGAGCCAGGAGAATTGATTGATGTCAAAAAATAGTATATCAAAAGGAAAATTGGTTCGAAAATTTGGAGAAAATATTTTTGGAAATCCAAAATTCGACCGATTATTAAGTAAAAAACCATATGCAGCAGGGCAGCATGGCGCTACCCGCCGCCGTCGTTTATCAAATTATGGCCTGCAGCTGAAAGAAAAACAAAAAATTAAATACATTTATGGAGTACTGGAACGTCAATTCCGGAATTATTTTGGAAAAGCGGAAAAAAGTAAAGGAGAAACCGGAACAAATCTTTTACAGATATTAGAACGCAGACTCGATAATGTTGTTTACCGCATGGGTTTTGCAGCCACACGCAGCCAGGCTCGCCAATTAGTGAGTCACGCCCATTTTATGGTTAATGGGCGAAAATGCAATTATCCCAGCGCAATTTTGAAACCGGGAGATATTGTGCAGGTACGGGATCGCAGCAGAAAAATGGAAATTATAGTTGAATCCATGAAACGCATCAAAGGAGATATAGATCTCCCTTGGCTGGAATTAGATAAAGCTAAAATGACCGGTGTATTTCTGGCCATTCCTGAAAGGGATGAAATGGGTCTGACAGTTAATGAACAGCTTGTAGTAGAATTATATTCAAAGTAAGGATAAGGAAAATCCACATGGCAAAAGATCGTGAATTAAAAGTAAATACAGATGAAGTCTCTCTGACCCCCACATATGGGAAATTCAGCATCCAACCTTTGGAAAGAGGATATGGAATTACTATCGGTAATGCGCTGCGCAGGGTAATGTTGACCAGTTTACCAGGAGCGGCTATAACCAATATAAAAATTGAAGATGTACTGCATGAATATTCCACTATTAAGGGAGTGCGGGACGATGTATCAGATATTATTCAAAATTTAAAAGGAATCAGGTTTAAACTGTCTGATTCAAACGTGGATAATGTTAAACTTAAAATTGGTCCTAAAAAAACTTTTAGCGGTGCTGATATTCAAGCTGCAACGGATCAATTTGAAGTTCTCAATCCGGATCATTATATTACCGAAACTAATGAAGACGGAAAATTGGAAATTGAAATCAGAATTGGTGTTGGAAAAGGGTATGTTCCGGCAGAAGAAAATGAATTACCGAATGCGCCGATTGGAACTCTGGCCTTAGATAGTATTTTTAATCCTGTCACAAAGGTTACCTTTAACGTACAGCCTGTTCCGGGCGCCAAGGATCCCATTGAAATACTTCATACAGAGGTGGAAACTGATGGTTCAGTTACTCCTCAGGATGCTATAAGTTACAGCGCCACTGTATTGATGGATCATTTAATAATGGTTGAATCAATTGCCAAACCCGAAGTTCTGGAAGTTACAGAAGCCGTCACTGAAGAAATATTACAAATCAGAAATTTGCTCAATCTCACCATCGACGAAATGGAATTATCCGTGCGGAGCCATAACTGTCTCCAGGCCGCCGGCATTAAATTCATTTATGAATTAGTGAGTAAAGAAGAAGGCGCTATGCTGAAGTATAAAAATTTCGGTCGAAAATCACTGACAGAACTGGTAGAAAAACTGGACGAAATGGGTCTCGGTTTTGGCATGGATGTAGATAAATATTTAAAAATGGAAGTTTAATAGCTCTAATGATACATCAAAAGAAAGGCCGGAAGCTCGGGGTCAAACCAGCTCACCGTAAAGCTATGCTGCGGAATATGGCAGTTAGTCTGATAAAATACAAGCGCATAAAAACAACCGATTCCAGAGCTAAAGAATTGCGGACGTTTATCGAACCATTGGTGACAAAGGCCAAAAAAGGGGATTTCAATTCTATTCGTCAAATAATGAAACGATTACCTAGAAAAGAAGCAGTACAAACCCTGGTTCACGAGATTGCACCAGTATTTGCCGATCGACCGGGCGGTTACACAAGATTAGTAAAACTTGGTTTCCGGGACAATGATCGTGCCTCCATATCTTTGATTGAATTTATCGACATGGTCGGATCAGATAGTATATCTAAAAATGATACAGAAAAGCCAGACGGTAAAAAGAAAGGTCAAAAGAAAAAAGAGGGTAAAAAAGCAGATAAGTCAGAATAATTATTTAGATTGTCTTGATGAATATTCCCATTATTATTTTTAGGGCAGCTTTAACAGTTGCCCTTCTTTTTTCATCTGCAAGTCACGCTGAAAAATTAAATGCAAGATCCAGCGAATTTGACCAGCGCTATATCTGGATTGTTAGAAATGCTCTAACGCATAAAGATTCAATAGACAAATTTATAGCATTTGCCGCGGAAAATCGATTTAATAATATTCTGGTGCAGGTCAGGGGAAGGGGAGATGCATACTATAATTCAGATTTGATTCCCAAAAGTAACTTGATTCCGGATAAAAATTTTGATCCTTTAGCATATTTAATTCCAAAAGCTAGAAAAAAGGGTATAAAAGTTCATGCCTGGGTAAATGTTTACCTGCTCTGGTCATCCAACGCTAAACCACTGCAGAAAGATCATATTCTTTATAGTAACCCAGAGTGGATAGATCAAAAAAGTACCCGGACTTTAAACATTAACCGTGAAATGCGGAATTTTAATAATGGGAAAAATGGGAATGAGGGTTTTTATCTGGCGCCCCATCATCCCCAGGTTAATAAATATTTATTAAAAGTTTTCAAGGATCTCGTATCCCGTTACGATTTGAACGGGCTTCATTTTGATTATGTGCGTTTCCATGATTCTGAATTCGGGAATAACCCGATTGCCATTTCAACTTATGAAAGGATTTACGGAGCAGAATCATTTCCCGATCCCAGTCCGGCCGGGAGAGCGAAAAATAAAGCTGTTTCATACTTGGGAAAGTGGAATGATTACCGCCGCAGCGCTATTACTGATCTGGTGCGGGAAACAAAAAATATGCTGCTTGATGTTAGCCCGGATTGCGAATTATCAGCCGCTGTTAAACCTAATATTTATCAAGCCCGGGAGCGTTTTTTTCAAGAATGGGATGTTTGGCTCGCGGCCGGATATATAGATAAAGCAATCATTATGAATTATTCGGCGGACCTGAAAGACTTTGCAGCGAATATTGATGTGATTTATGATAATCTACCTGCAAAATACCGGCGAAATATAGTGATTGGCATATCCACCTATAACCAAAGTTCCGGTTCCGCAGTTGATAAAATCAAATATTCTAAAGTGACCAGATTTAAGGGAATATCCATATTTAGTTATAATGATTTGAATAAAAATCCTCTTTATTTCAAACAATTAAAAAAAGCTCTGTATCCATAAACTAATATTTGACTAGCAATAATTGAAAGCATGACCATAGTTGACAAAATCCATGTAAATTCACAAGGAATCTGAGCAGTAAAGTTTTCTTACTGAATAATTTTCGGAATTTATAACAATATTATCGGGAAAATTTTTAACATAAAAAAAATGAAATGATGTAAATAATTGATTTAAAATTGAAGGAATATTGATGAATAAGAAAGAAAAATTGGTAAACAAAAAACATAGAAAAAATATTGATAGGATCAGAAAGATCAGACTGCAGGCAAATGCAGTAATTCAGAAAGCCAAAAAGAAGAAAACTGCTGAAGAAGTACCGAAAAAGACAGCCATAAAAGCTGATAAAAAAACTGCAGTAAAAAAACCTGTAATTAAAAAACCGGCCGCAAAAAAAACCGGCCCGGCAAAGAAACCCGCCAAAAAAGTTAAATAGGTGCATGGATAATACCCGTAATTGGAAGTTGAGAATTAGTCTGGGA
>JAZFSI010000130.1:0-3066 GCA_036446075.1 Fidelibacterota bacterium | reverse complement strand
GAGTGGCTTTAATATCTGTAAATATTGTTTTTTCCGCTTTCTGCAGAAATAACGAATCTCCGGATTTCAAACCGGGACCATTATCTGCCAGAATTTCTTTGGCGATCTTCCGGATATAATCGCCCTGATAACCTCCCTCCGGTAAATGACTCTCCCGGCCGGATTCCTGGTAGTAGCGGGCTTCCACGGATTGACCCAGAATGCGCATTTGCCGGCCGGCATCATTATAATAATATTCTCTGGTAACCGAGTAGCCATTCCACTCCAGAATATTGGCAACAGCATCTCCCAGCACAGCCTGTCTTCCGTGCCCGACTGTGAGCGGGCCGGTTGGGTTTGCGCTTACAAATTCTACATTTGCATTTTCTCCGGCGCCCTGTTTTCCTCTGCCGAAATCTGAATCAGTTAATATATTTTTTAAAACACCATAATAATAATCGGGACTGATCCGGAAATTGATAAAACCAGGCGCCGTTACTGTAATTTCACCAGCCAACGACGAATCAATTTTAAGATTCTTCTTAATATCCTCAGCAATTTTTAAAGGTGGTTTTCCCACAGCTTTGGATAGAATTAATGCTATATTAGAAGAAATGTCACCAAATTCAGTGTTTTTCGGGGGCGATAATTTTATTTTATCGGCAGGATACCCAAGGATAAAAAGCGCTTCAGTCAGCGCTTTCGATAAATGACTTATCAGGCTCATCCTTGTATTCCTTCAATGGTGCATCTGCCCAAAGTCTTTCTAGATTATAATAATTACGTTGGTCGGTTTTGAAAATATGTAAAACAACATCCAGGTAATCTAATATAATCCAATTAGCCTGCTGGGCGCCTTCAGTCCGGTATGGTTTATGCTCTGTTCCTCTTCTAACTGCTTCACTAATGGCGCGCACTTGAATATCGGTATCTGCAGAGCAAATTAAAAAATAATCTGTCAGACTGGTTAATTCACGAACATCTAATTCTATTGTTCGTTCACTTTTTTTACTTAAGGCAAGACGGGCAATAGTATCGGCTAATTTTGTTGATGCCGATTGGAGTGCTGGTTTTGTCAATAGACTGGTATTACTGGTTTAAATATTGGGTGAAAGAATTGATAGAATTATAATCTTTACCGATAATAAGAGTCAAGTCTACATCTAAGTTGCTGTCAGATTCGATTTTTACACGGCTGGAATTATTAATATCAAATCCCAGGGCATCGGCCACCAATTTAACAGCTTTTACGTTTTCGTTGCGCTGAATCAGAATAGTACGGTTATAATCAAAATGATCTGCATTGTCGGAGCGGACAACGTCTATTTTTTCATTTCTTAGGAAATTAGAAAATTTTGTAGCCAGACCCGGTTCACCGCATCCATTCAAAATTTCCACGTCAATATCCAAAATGGGACTGCTGTTGTAAATATCAGCTGCTAAAATTTTATTATTTGAAGAAACGGGAAAATGCACCTCTATGGGAACTCCTCCGCGAGTCTGACGGCTGGAAAAAGAAAAAATAAAAGCCAGAAGCAGAAGTGACAGGATGGCAATCCCGGCGTTAACTACTGAATCCGGGAATCCTTTGTATATTCGACCCTTTGATTTTTTAAAAGAGGAAGGAAAAAGCTTAGATTTTCGACGTTTTAATTTGGCCACAAATTCAGCGGATCAATGAAAAGGAAGAATAAGGACGATATAAGTTATAACGGGGATAATTGTTCAAACTAAAGCTGATGTGAAAATTTTCAAGAGGCTGATAATCAAGACTGGCGCCATAGTAGACCTGGCTGTTTAAGCCTTGATTTGAATAGGGACTAATTCCTCCTGAGGGCTGCACTAAGCTGACCTGAGTTTGAATCATCAAATTGTCCCTGAGTTTAAAGTTCATCTGATTTGTATAAGTTCCCAGACTAAAGGACTGCCCGCCCGCATAAGACATGCCTAATGAGAATGAATGCTGCATATTAAATTGATCCGGGGCAAAGACTGGTAAATTTTGTCCACTTGATAATCCCTGGGAATTGACTGGGATTACAGGCGCCGAGGCCTGGGTCTTGAATTGAGCCTGGACTGCTCCGTTCAAAAATAAAGTTAGAAGCAATATGGATAGATTTCTCTGCATAACAACAAGGTAAAATACGATAAATTGGGTATAAATGTTCCAGTCATTTTTAATTTTTTATAATTTCGGGCTGGAATTGATTATACCGCCCCCCAGACATTCATTATCTTTATAAAAAACAATTGATTGTCCTGGGGTAACTCCAAATTGAGGACGAGAAAAGTTAACTTGCAGTTTCTTTTCACTCAAATTTAAAATTTTACAGGATTGATCTTTCTGACCGTATCTAATTTTCGCTTTTAAATTATTTAAATCAGAAGGCTGTTCCCCCCCCATCCAATGCAGCTGATCTGCAGCCAGCTCGGTTAGATATAGAGCAGGGTGGTTATGTCCCTGGACAACAATTAAGGTATTGGTATCCATTTCTTTTCCGGCCACAAACCACGGTTCCCGGTTATTTCCGTACCCTCCGCCCACTCCCAGGCCTTTGCGCTGACCTAAGGTATAATACATGAGGCCGTCGTGATCACCGCAGACAGTTCCATCCAAAGTAACAATTTTACCTGGTTTCGGCGGGATATATTTTTTGAGAAAATTCTTAAAATATTTCTGTTCCCCGATAAAACATACGCCGGTACTATCTTTTTTTTCTGCATTTTGTAATCCATTTGCCGCTGCCAGGGTCCGAACTTTGGTTTTTTCCATGGCACCCAGAGGGAAGAGGCTTTTTTCCAGAGCGCTCTGATTCAAAAGATAAAGGAAATAACTTTGATCTTTGGATTCATCCCGGCCTTTAAATAAAGCTCGACGGTTTTCCACAGGCCGATTGAGTGCATAATGTCCGGTTGCAATGAAATCAGCGCCTAATTCAAGGGCAAAATCAAGGAATGCTTTAAATTTTATTTCTTTATTGCATAAAATATCCGGGTTTGGTGTTCGACCTTTCCCATATTCATCTAAAAAGTATTTGAAAACATTATCCCAGTATTCTTTTGTGAAATTTACAGTTCTTAAAGCCA
>JAZFSI010000129.1:0-2581 GCA_036446075.1 Fidelibacterota bacterium | reverse complement strand
TTTAAAAAAGACTCTAAAAGGACGTACGCCAATAGTACGCCAATTGGGTAGTAATAAATACCAATCTATACCAAAAGGCCGGGAAAGCAAAATCCCTCATTCTCTCGACGAGAAAAAGGGATTATTGAAGAGCGGGACCGACGAGACTCGAACTCGCGACCTCCGGCTTGACAGGCCGGCGTTCTAACCAACTGAACTACGATCCCAAAAAATAGATATTTCAATTATTCCGGATTAATGCAGTAAAATGTGATCAGCTTTAAAGAGCTGATATTATTTATCAGTTTTACTTTTTTCCCTGTAAATCAAAGCAAGGGGTATGACCACAATGTACCCCAGAAAAAGCATTATAGGCGCCAGTGTCAGGCTCTGAAAACTGTTCACACTGCCCCGGGCCATGATCACATAACCTGCCAGGATCAGAATCAGGGCTGCTGAAAACAGGAGGTAATTTATTTTACCGAATGCCCAGCTTTCAAACAATTGACCGGCTTTTTTAACTTTTTTTGTACTCATGAGGGCTGAAAATTTACGGATTCGGATTTCATCGGCCAACTGCTTTTTCCAAAATAGCACAATAATTTTATTTTAACAAAAAATTGACTAAAATAATATTTTTATGATAAATTTCGCCCCCGAAAATGATGGGAAAACAACAAATTCATCAATCCAGGAATATGGTTGGAATAGGTGCTTCCCTAGTTTTGGGGACATTGCTTTCAGTTTATTCATTAATTCTCTTATGGCCACAGGGGAACAATTATGACTCCGTCAAAATCAGAATACCAGTGGGAGCTTCGTTGAAAGAGGCCGGCAAAGTTCTTTTTGACCAGAATATTATTAATAATGAGCGGTCGTTTATGCTGGCGGTAAAAATGATGGGATACGAAAAGGATCTGCCGGCCGGACGCTTCCGATTAGCGGGAGCCCGTACAAATTATGCCATTATTAACCAGCTTGTACACGGCCTGCCCGTCCAAAGACGGATTACAATATATGAAGGCTGGTCAATTAAAAATGTCGCCAGCGAACTGGAAAAGACCCTGGGTATTAAGGCGCAGGAATTTATTGACCTATGTTCAAACCAGCTTTTATTGTGGAGACTGGGAATTGATGGTGATTCATTCGAAGGATATTTATTTCCGGAAACATACTATTTTGACGAAAATGCAAGACCTGTCGATATAATTAAAAGACTGGTAAAAGAATATCAGAATAATTTTACGGAGGACATGCGTACGGAATTAAACGAAATGGGAATGACAGAAAAAGAGATAGTCACTCTGGCCTCAATAATTGAGGGGGAGGCCATGTATGACGTTGAGCGTCCCATTATATCCGGGGTGTATCATAATCGCTTGAATAAAGGGATGCTGCTTCAGGCTGATCCTACCATCCAGTATATTCTGGAGGACGGTCCCCGGCGGTTATTAAATAAGGATTTAAAGATTAAATCTCCTTATAATACCTATTTGAACTCCGGCCTGCCTCCGGGACCCATAAATAATCCCGGATTTGAATCAATAAAAGCAGCCATGAATCCGGCCGAAACGGATTTTATATATTTTGTAGCCAGAGGCGACGGTTACCACGCTTTTTCGAAAACCCAGAGTGAACATAATTCTGCAAAACGGAAGTTCCAGAGAATACGCCGAGAGGCACGCCGAATCAAATCAAAAATTAAATAAATGCGGAACCCATGAAAAAGAAAAAATTGAATAAAATCCAGAATGCAGCGGTAGAAGCAGTAAACAAACCGGTCCTTATTTTTGCTGGTGCAGGCAGTGGTAAAACAAGAGTTTTAACCGAAAAAATTGCCTTTCTGATTGAACAGGATCATGTTAAACCCGAAAACATCCTGGCTGTTACTTTTACCAATAAAGCTGCCAAGGAAATGCGGGAAAGAGTATCAAAATTGATTGATAATTCTCAATCGAAAATAAATATGGGTACTTTTCATTCAATCTGTGCCAGACTGCTGCGGGCTGAAATACATAATTTGGATTATACTTCTGCTTTTGTCATTTACGACTCTCAAGATCAGATTTCTGTTGTTAAAGTAATTATGGCTGCCAAAGATATCTCCAAATCCGATATATCCCCTCAGGAGATCAGAAGAAATATAAGCTACTTCAAGAGTAAAATGATTACGCCTGCCGAGGCCCTTTCCAAAACCCGCACTGTCAAAGACCGAAAAATCGCGGAAATATTTGGAGCTTATAAGGCTGAATTGAAAAAGAACAATGCGGTTGATTTTGACGATTTGCTCTTATTACCTCTGGAAATATTTGAAAAATTTCCCGCGATTCTTAAAAAATACCAGGAAAAGTGGCAATATATACTTGTTGATGAATACCAGGATACAAATCGCCCCCAATTTCTTCTGGTAAGTCAGCTGGCCTCCAGCCACAGACAAATTTGTGTTGTAGGTGATGATGATCAATCGATTTACGGCTGGCGGGGAGCGGATATTAGAAATATTCTTGATTTCGAAAAAACTTTTGGAGACTGTCATATCTTTAAACTCGAAAAGAATTACCGTTCTACAGGATATATTTTATCTTCTGCCTCTGCTGTGGTC
>JAZFSI010000128.1:0-3964 GCA_036446075.1 Fidelibacterota bacterium | reverse complement strand
GCACCTATGATTACGATGTAAAAACCGCTATTTCAACTGATCGCGGATCTACCTGGAAAAATCCGGTCATACCCCATGGAGACTATGGAAAGGGGGAACATGGTTTTTTGTCCTTTTTTAATGACCTCAATCATAAACTGAATCTGGTGTGGCTGGACGGCAGAAACATGGCCGGTCAAATTGAAGGTGAATATGGTGAAATGAATCTCTACCTCACCAGTTTCGACCGGAATCTTAACCTGGAACAGGAACTGCAGCTGGATTCAAGAATCTGTGAATGCTGCCCGACATCTGCAGTTACTTCTGATAACGCCGTCCTTATTGCTTACCGGGATCGCTCCCTGGATGAAATTCGTAATATTAATATTCTGCGATTCGCCGACGGGGAGTGGGAACCGCCCTACCCTGTTTTTGAAGATAATTGGAAAATAGCAGGCTGCCCTGTTAACGGGCCGGTCCTGGGAGCCCAAAATTCAAAAATTGGTATAAGCTGGTATACAGCGGCGGATGATAAACCCCGGGTACAGGCCGCTTTTTCTGAAAATGACGGCAAAACTTTTAGCGAACCGATTAGAATTGATGTTGGAAAGCCCCTGGGCAGAGTTGATTTAATTTGGCTGAATGATGAATCAGTTTTAGTCAGCTGGATCGAATCCGGATCAGAAACAACTAACATCCTGGCCCGTGCTGTGGGAATAAATGGTTTTAAATATCCTGTTTATACTGTCTCGGAAATTGATCCAGGCCGTGTTTCCGGCTATCCCAAATTGGGAATAGTGGGCTCACAGGTTTTTTTCACCTGGACTGAAGCGGGAAAAACCAGCCGGGTGAAGTCTAAATGGATCGGGAAGAATGAATTTTTCTGAGACGAGGAAAAATCAGTGACGGGTAGAAAAAATCAAAGATTTTTTCAGTGAATAGTGAAAAGTGAGTAGTGAACAGTAAAGAAGAAGTCAGGTGGAAGAAAAAATCAAAGATTTTTTCTCGTTACTCTTAACTTTTTTCCAGTTTCCCCTGCACGTCACCTAAGATTTTCCGGAATTGGTCTGGATCCCGGTGAATGTTAAAATTATCTGTCTCCACCGTTAAAACAGGAATATTCTTAATATTAATGATCCAGCTGTCATAGGCCACATTGATCTGATGCAGATATTCAGGATCTATGGATTTTTCAAAATCCCGGGCTCTGCTTTTTATCCTGGTCTGCAGCGTATCGGTCTTGGCCCTTAAATATATAATTAAATCGGGTTTTCTGAGGTGGGGTATCATAATTGAAAAAAGATTACGGTAATTCTCCCAGTCCCTATGATCCATTTTTCCCATTTCAAATAAGTTGCGGGCGAATATTTCCACATCCTCGTAGATGGTGCGGTCCTGCACAGCTCCGCCGTTTGTATTTTCCATTTCCTGATGTGCCTTGAAGCGGTGGTGCAGAAAATAAATTTGAAGATTAAAACTCCATCTGTTCATATCCCCGTAAAAATTATCCAGATAGGGGTTGTCGGCCACGGATTCATAATAAGGTTTCCACCCCATGGCCCGGCACATTTTAGAGGTAAATGTTGTTTTGCCTACTCCGATATTCCCGGCCAGGCCGATAAAAGGATTCCGGCTCATCTATTATATACCTGCCAGGTAGTTTTGAGAATCATTTCCAGGGAAGAATACTCTGCTTTCCAGTTCAGCAGTTCTTCTGCAAGGTTGCTGGCGGCATAAAGTTCCGCCGGATCACCGGCGCGGCGATCTGTTATATTATAAACAATCTTTTTACCGGTAATAGTTTCTGCAAGTTTTATTACTTCCATTACAGAATAGCTGTCTCCTGTAGCCAGATTAACCGTGAATGATTTATTTTTTTGATCCAGATAATCCAGGGCTTTTACATGGGCTCGGGCCAGATCGCTGACATGTATGTAATCCCGGACTCCTGTTCCATCGGGAGTTTTGTAATCGCGGCCGAATACATCCATTGATTTACGCCGTTTGGAAGCTGTTTCCATTACCACAGGCAGAAGATTTGCCGGATTTTTTTCTAAAGCTGTAATCCTTTTTTCAGGATCGTATCCGGCTGCATTAAAATAGCGCAATGCAGCGAATTTGAGCCCTTTTAAATCATCGTACCATTTTAGAATCCGCTCGATTTCCAGTTTCGTGAAACCATAAAAGTTAGCCGGGTTGGTAGGGTGATTTTCATCCATGGGCAGATATTGAGGATATCCATACACAGCAGCTGTTGAGGAAAAAACAAATTTCAGAACCTTTTGCTCCAGCATGGCATTCAGGAGGTTAACCGTACCCACAATATTATTATGGGAATATTTCTGAGGATGGGTCATGGATTCTCCCGCAGCTTTAAAGGCCGCCAGGTGTATAACGGCTTCGGGTCCGAATGCGAAAGCTTTGATTAAATCATTTTTTTCTAAAGTTGAGCCTTTAAGAAATTCGGCTCTGGGATCTACAGAACTTTGAAAACCCGCGGAAAGATCATCCAGAACGATTACTTCGTTACCGGCATCGCATAAATCTAAAACAACATGGGAGCCGATATAACCAGCGCCTCCGGTAACTAGAATTTTCATAAAATTTCTTACTTTTTTTTATTGTGTAAAAATCAATTATATCAATTTTTACTAAAATTGACGATTGAATTTAGACTTTTTAATAATTCAGGTCAGGAAAATTAATGTGATATTGAGCTGATTAATTATCAAGAGCTGCATAATTCTGCCAGAACCAGACTGAAGCGGCCCATTGCTCCGGAGTATATAATCCTTTCGTACCGCCCGCTAATTCCAGCTGGTTGCGCATCATGGTAACAGGTCCCATGGGTAATTTTTTTACACCTTCCGGAAGCGCCTGAATGCTGATCAATTCCCAATCCGAATCTCCGGATTGTTCATCGTTTTCCTGCAAGGTTTCGCGGCTGTAAAGAATAAATTCTACTTTACCGGTTTTTTCCGGAATTCCTCCCAGGACTCTGATTCTAACATAATGTTGCTCTTCCGGACGCCTTTTAACCCACTTTGCCGTAAGTCCGGTTTCTTTATTTATCTTAACAAAGGGGCAAACAAAATGGTGGGAGAATTCTTCAGAAGCATCTACTATCCGGGCGCCCAGTCTGTATCCTTCCTTGAAATGTCCCATATTCATCTGTTCTTCAGCATGCCGGGCAATTTCTTCAAAAGAAAGGTCGGGAGAATAGGTTTTACCGGATCCCCGGACCTGGCGTTTTACAAATTCATTTACGGCAACTTTTTGCATTAAATATCCTTTTTAAGGGGAAAATATTCAGAGAATATTTTCTCTTATTTTTCGTACTTTTTCTTGAATTCCATGGAAGCTTTTTCCCGGAGTAATTTTTCAGCAGGATCCATTTCCCCCAGAAACCATTTATGGTTATCACTCTTAAGAGTTTTTTCCAGCAACGTCCGGAGATTTCTCGCCGCTTTCTGGTCTGCTTTGGACTTTGATTTTAGTCCCCGTTCTATAATTTCTTCTAATTCAGGTATATATACGGAATAGAAATTTTTACCTAAATCATAGGTACCGTGCCAATGTGTATAATCCGGGGCCATCATGGAGGCGCCGTGGCGGGCCCGGCGTCCTTCGTGGTGCCATAATTCAAACCAGGTAAAATCGATTGGTTCACTGAATTTTATGCGATTGCCGTCCTTGTCCTTTTTTAACAGGGGCTGAGCAGCCTGGTAAAGTTTTTCACCGGGGATGGCAAACTTGTTTTCGTATAGATCAATCAAACCTTCGTACTGAATAAAGAAATTATCCGTAAAATTATTGTTATGGCAGGAAGTACAGACGTCCTTCATTTTTTTGCGGCGCATTTCACCGGTAATTTTTGATGACTCCAAGCCCCACTTTTTATCAGTTTCATGAGCCAGGGTGGAATGAACAGGTCGATTATTCCACTTTATCCTGAGACCGATATTATGACTTACATCTTGGTTTT
>JAZFSI010000127.1:0-3261 GCA_036446075.1 Fidelibacterota bacterium | reverse complement strand
GTCTGATTTGATTAACAAGCCCAAATTTTTCATGGGATGGAAACATGTTCGTTATTTTATATATATGCTTGACAAGTATAATAGAATCTTTCCAGACATCAAGATCTTTATGCGATTTCATAATCCCGCCTTATTTATATATTACTTATCTTATATTTTACCTGTCACGCGTCACGGAAAAATCGTCGATTTTTCCCGTTACCCGTCACATCACTTTTCAATTTTCACTGAAAAATTTCAGTGAAATATGAAAAGTGGGCGATACAAGACTCGAACTTGTGACTTCTACGATGTGAACGTAGCGCTCTAACCAACTGAGCTAATCGCCCTTTTTTAAGTAATAAATTTACCTAATTCCTTGCATTCCAACAATTTAATCGTCAGTTTCTTCAATGCTCGTGTCACCATCCCGGGAATGCTGATATTGCTATATTTTAACAGATGATGTAGCTACATTTAAACGGACACCCCAAGAAGTCGTAAATTCAGATTAATGGAGGTATCACGAATGACGGACATAAAGAAAAGACGACAGTATCCGCGTGAGGTCCGGTGGAGCATTTAGAGGATATTTCCACTTTACTAGAATCAAAGGTCCGTATTTTGGACTTGGAGGATTGGTTATGAGAAATCTTAAAATAATTCAGAGCCTGATAACTGTAATATACCTGGTAAATTTCACGGCCGCACAAGAATCAAAGCTAGAAAGCGCTTCTGCCTGTAAAGAATGTCATGAGGATATTTACTTTCAATGGTCGAGTTCACAGCATGCACATTCCACGCCTGCAAATAATATTCTATTCGCCAAGATTTACGAATTATCCCGGAAAGATACCGGCGATGAAACTAAATTGTATTGCATTCGCTGCCACGCGCCTGTTTCACAGATCAATGGAGACGTGGATTTGCTTCAGGAGATTACCAACGAGGGTATTACCTGTGATATTTGCCATTCCATAGCGGAATTGAGCGACAGTCCGCAACATTGGCCTAATGTTTATGAACCGGGGCAAATTAAGCGCGGTCCAGATGGAAACACTGATCCGGAAGACCACGGAAGTGTTTATTCTGAATTGTTTGAAAGTAGCCGGCTTTGTTCCGGTTGTCATGGTGATATGCTGGATATACCCGGCACCAGGAGTTGCGGGAATCTGACTATCTGTGATACCGATTTTGAATGGAAGTCATCCGCTTATCCCGCTGCTGGAATATCATGCGTCGATTGTCATATGGCAGAGATACCAGGGCAGTTAACAACTGTTGAAACGAAAAAGGAATTTAAGCACAGCTTTAACGGAGCGTACTCTCCGGGAAAATTACGCGAAGCGGCTACAGTAGTTCTGGACCTTAGGAAATTTGAGGGTAATATAATAGCCAGTGTACAGGTTGAAAATAAAGGCGCGGCTCACCTGCTGCCTACAGGGCCACCGGCGCGAATGATTGTCCTGAAGGTATCAGCGCTGAATGAGGCCGGTGAAGAGCTCTGGACCAATTTTACCGATAACCCGGCCGTACAGGATCCTTACGCTATTTTCCACATTGTTTTTGCGGATCTTGGCGGCAAGGTTCCCTCAATGCCCTGGATGGCTTCAAGAATCGTGAAGGATACTCGGCTTAGGCCGGAAGAAACGCGGCAACTGATATACAAACTTCCGGCTGCAGGAGTAGTAATGGTAGAAGCAAAACTGCTGTATCGCTTGGCGCCCCCTGCTTTGCTAGATAAATTTGAAATTACCGACTCTAAATTGCGTCAGCCGTACCTGATGGCCCAGGCAAAAAAACTAATAGAAAAACAACACTGAGATTTCAGGCTGGAAAGTAAAACCACTTATGCCCTATGTAAGGCTCAAAGGATGATTAATTCATAAAGACTCATGAATTAATCAGGTTAAAAAAACTTCATTTTATCTTTTTTGAATAATTACTATGCTGCCAAAGTGAAACGACCTGGCCCGATTTATCTAATTCAAATATTATTTCTTCTCCTAGTGTCTGCAGGTGTTCGGGATCATCGCTATTTCTTATGCGTTTAAATGTATTTCCTGAAATGTGTTTTAATTTTGTTAAATCAAGAGGATCTTCAGTAGGCAGATACAATATCGCCAGTTCACCTTCCCAGGCGATGACCACAGCTTCACCACTCCAGGGCGCTTCGCTGTAGTGTCCTAAATATTTTTCAAATCTTTTCTTGAGAGTTTTTGCCTTTTTTCCGGACACAGCCGCATTAATTGCAGACTCAAATATTTCGTACGCTGTTTGAGCATACATTCTTGAATTAAGACCCGAAGCATTTGCCATAAAAACTGTTGCTATTTTCCTGTCTGGCTGGATTAAAAGTTGTGATCTATATCCCGGACAATTACCGCCGTGTCCAACAAATTTAATCTCATTTGAACGCCATATGTAAAATCCTAAACCCCAGGCCGGTGACCAGTCCTCATCTAAAAAATGGACTCGCTGCATTTCACGAAGTGTATTTGAGTTCAAGACCTCATTCTTTCCATCAAGCACACGAAACTGCCAGGCAGCAAATTTAGCTAAATCGGTAACAGTTGAGCTAAATCCGGCTGCAGGGCCGATTCCTTCAGCATCAAATAAAGGTACCGGCGGGCGTTCGCCCGATCTATTTCTGGCTTCATGTCCAATTGCCAGCTCCCGGCCATACAAATTTTTTGGCATCACAGGTCTGGTATCATTTAAGCCCAGAGGATTAAGAATATTTTTTATAATATAATTATTGAATGAATCACCTGATACTTCCGAAACAATTTTCCCGGCCAAGCTTAAACCCAGGTTTGAATACTGGAAATACCTGTCGGCCGGATAAAGTGTTTGTTGATCTGATAATTTATCAATGATTTTTTCCTCTGGAGGAAAAGGAAAATCAGGGCCTGTCCAATATGGATAATCTGATTCCCTGGGCAATCCGGATGAATGGGTTAGAATATTTTGAATACTGGCAGCACCCATTTGCGGATAAGTATTTTCAATATTATACTTTGGCAGATGCTGTGCAATAGAATCATCCAGGCGCAGCCGGCCCTGATCACGCAGCTGCATAATTGCTATACTCGTGAAAAGTTTAGATATGGAGCATATACTGTGAATGGTATTCCCGGTTTCGGCAACATTTTTATCCGGATTTGAAAATCCGTACCCACCACTCCATATAAGTTCCTGGTCGTGAACAACAGACATGGATAGTCCAGGTATTTGCTCATAATCCTTTTGGGCTTCAAGCCATATTTCTAAAAGATTAAT
>JAZFSI010000126.1:0-2840 GCA_036446075.1 Fidelibacterota bacterium | reverse complement strand
CTTTTCCTGGCCGGAGAAACAAAAATAAACGGCAGCCCCACAGGCTGGCGTTTATTCAGAATACCCCTGGTTGAATTTGAAACAAGCAGTAATTCCGGCAACAGAGAATGGAATTCAATCCATAATTTGCGTCTGGTGGTTACAAACGTGGAAGAATCTGCTGTAATCCAGATTGCAAAGATGGAAATGGTGGGTAATGAATGGCAGGAATTGGGAATAGCTCCGGATTCATCGGAAAATTTTGTAAAAAGCGAAACAGATACTATTTTTACCATATCTGTTATAAATACGGATGATAACGCCGGTTATCGTCCGCCCAGAGGTGTTCTGGGTGAATATGACCGGATCAACCAGATAAGATCAAAAGAACAATCACTCATCTTAAAATTTAATGAGCTGCCGGCGGGATACAAGGGAGCTGCTCTTAAAACTTTATTGGCTCTGAGTGGTGAGAGAGCCAAGAGTTACTTAAGTTATAGAAAAATGAAAATGTTCGTTTATGGAAATAGTCCCTGGATTAATGCTGAAAATACAAATGTACAGCTAATCATGCGATTTGGATACGGTGAAAATTATTATGAAGTTTCTCAGCCTGTTTATGACGGCTGGGATGAAGATAGAAAAAGAAATGACGTGAATCTTGACCTGAAGTGGCTTACCCGCCTAAAACTGCAGGATTCCACAACAGTAGAAAAATTTAATGAGACTGATATATTTTTAGATGATGGTAATAAAAAAGTATACTGGTTTACGGATGAAGATGGACACAAGACCGGTAAACGAATCTTAATTGCAGGTCAACCGGCTCTGAACCGGATTCAATATTTTATTGTAGGCGTTAAAAACCTGGCCCAGGAAGCTGTGTCCGGAGAAGTCTGGATTGATGAGCTGCGCTTAAGCGGCATAGAAAAGGAGCGGGGCATATCCTTGAGAATGCAGGGGAAATTAAATTTTGCGGATCTGGCTCAAACTTCAATAGTATACAGACGC
Source organism: Fidelibacterota bacterium (assembly GCA_036446075.1). Classification (GTDB taxonomy): domain Bacteria; phylum Fidelibacterota; class Marinisomatia; order Marinisomatales; family TCS55; genus JAZFSI01. Next base: position 1,850 of record JAZFSI010000126.1, on the reverse strand, counting down.
AAGGATGCCGATTTCCACACTCTCCAGCAAAGACTTGGTTCCAATAATTCCAATCAGAGTTTTAATATTAATTCCAGGATAGCGTTGGATAAATTTTTACCAAATGGCTGGGGAGTACGATTACCCCTGACTGCTGCTTTTTCCAACTCCATCAGCAGGCCCAAGTATTTCCCGGGGCAGGATGTTACCGTAGGATCAGATTTGCCTGATTCAATTTTAACATTATCTAAAAAAATTAATATTTCAGTCAAAGCTTCTAAAACATCAAAATCTGACAACCGCTTAATAAAATATACTCTGGACAAATTTAACACTACATTTTCTGCCAGCAGAGGCGAACAGTCAAATCCGATTCAAAAGGAAATATTAAATGAAAGTTATTCAGGGGCCATAAACTATGCTTTGCCTTTCAGCCGAAATAATTTTTTTATGCCTTTAAAATGGCTGGACGGGGTTCCATTCATTGGGGAAAAACTGGGTAAAACACATGTATATTATACACCCTCGAATTTTAATGCCAATATTAATGCCTCAGAAAAACTGACCCGAAAGACCCCTCGTCAAGGAGATCCATCACCTGATATTTATAATTTTGGTCTGGGACAGACCTATGCCCTGAATTATAAATTTACTGAAAGTTTAAATAGTAAATATTCCAGGCAGATTAAGAGCAATCTTAACGACTTCCGAGGATATGCCTGGGGTGCTGTGAAAAATTTCAATCCCGGAATTGTAACGGACATTACGGAAAACTTGTCTACCTCTTTCGCTCCGGTTTTAACCGATTGGCTGAAACCAACCTTCAATTATTCAAGTAATTTTCGCTGGAATAAGGCCAGGGACAGCAGTGTAGACGGAGCAAATATAGGCAGCCATCTAAGGTTTAGCGGCGGCATAAGCATTTCTCCCTCGAGAATTGTGGAACTGATTTATAATCCCGGAAAAAGTAAATCTACAAAGCAAAAACGCTCCCGGACTCCCTTAAGAGAACGATCCCGTACCACAGAACCCGATAATTCCGATTCGGAAAAGGGCGTTGAGCCGAAAAAACAGGAGCAGAAAGAAAATTCTGCAAAAAAAGAGCAGGAAAAATTGAGCAGTAGTCCATTTTTAAGAAAGACCCATAAATGGTCACAGAAAATAAGCCCTGTGAATATCAGTTATTCAGATAATTTGAACAGGACCGGCCTGGGGGTGCAGGGCAACGTACCGGCCGGGTATAAATTTGGATGGCTGCCGGAACACGGGCTTACCCATTCTGAGCAAGTAGGAGCAAATACCGGTAATTGGGATCATAAACGGGATTTCTCAATCCGTTCCGGCCTGAACCTATCCAGGCAATTGACCGTATCCTTTAATTTTTCTCAAGGCGTATCCACAAATCGCAGAGATTCAGGTATTGAACAAAGAACTTTGTCTCGGAATTATTTTGCTTACGGGAAATATTTATCCAGCGGTTTCCCTTTTGTGGGCTGGTCCGTGCGTTTGACAGGTCTTGAAAAAAACAAATTCATCAAAAAATTTCTACGCAGTTTAGCTATGGATCATGCCCTCAGCGGCAAAGAATCAAGGTCGTGGCAGTTTGAGCAATTTGACGGACCGAAAATGCCCTTCTTTAAATTGAATTCATTTATTCAGGATTATAGTGATCAACAGAGAAATGTGCGCGTTAATATGAATTTTTCTCCTTTGATCGGTATAACCATGAGAACAGGAAGGGGAATAACCATTAATATGCGCCATAATCGCACAATTTCCCGAGAAGAATCTGCCAACGGGGGCCAGAAACTTTTCCAGAACCAGGGTTATTCTGCCACGGCGAATTATAATAAACGGGGCGGGTTTAATAT
>JAZFSI010000125.1:0-2033 GCA_036446075.1 Fidelibacterota bacterium | reverse complement strand
TTCCCATCGCTTTCGGAATATACATTTTCCATGTTGACGCCGGTGAACTGGGTGAAAAAGTAGGCAGATTCGCGGTGATAAAATGAAGACTGAAAGAGTTATAAAATTATTATTATGGCTGACCTGCCTGGGCTGCCTCACGGCGCAGCTGGATAATGTACAAACAATAACTAAATCGGGAACTACAGCAGGTCAATTTCTCAAAATTGGCGTAGACCCTCGCGCTTCTGCCATGGGCAATGCTTTTACAGCAATGGAGGGTGATATAAGTTCCATGTATTGGAATCCTGCCGGACTGGCAGCTGTGAGCGGTATTGAAACCATTTTTGTAAATAGCGAATGGCTGGCTGGAATTTCGTTCAATTACGCTGCCGTAGTTTTAAATCTGCGGTCGGTCGGTGTCCTGGGTTTTGGCCTAACCTCTTTACGGGTTCCGGAAGATAAAGTTAGAACCGTTGAACAGCCGGAAGGCACCGGAGAATTTTTTGAGGCCGGCGATTTAGCCGTCACCTTGAGTTATGCCAAAAAATTAACTGATAATTTCTCTTTAGGCGGTAATATCAAATATATTAAACAAAATATATGGCATGCCTATGCAAATACAGCAGCTATTGATTTTGGCGCTTTATTTGTAACTCCCTTTAATAATATCAGATTAGGGGCCAGCATATCTAATTATGGTCCCGATTTAAAAATGTCCGGACGGGATCAAACCTTCAGTGTTGATCCTGATCCAAACAATCAGGGTAATGTAGAATTTGTTAATGCTTTATATGAAACAGAAAGTTTTCCCCTGCCGCTCCTGTTCCGGGTTGGTTTATCGGGAGAAATTGTTAAAAGAGGGAATTTACGGGTCAGTGTTGCTGTAGACGCCCTCCACCCCAATGATAATCAGGAATGGGTAAACAGCGGCGTGGAACTGTCTCTGGCAGAAACATTTTTCTTAAGAGGCGGTTATTCTTCTCTTTTCCGGACTGATGCCGAGGACGGCTTAACATTGGGCACAGGAATACATTACCGCCTGTGGGGTTCACCCACTATTTTAAAACTCGATTATTCATATTCGAGTTTTGGACTTTTAAAAAATGTTCAGCGCCTGTCACTGGGAATCAAATTTTAATCACTGGTTATGTGACGCTTGACTAGCCAAAGAAATTCTACCAACTATATACTGCTTCCTATCGACTTTTTTCCTCTGGCCTATGACTTTTGCTTTTCTATAAACTGCCGAAGTCAGGAAAAGAACCATTCCTCAAGTTCCCGATAGTTGCGAAATACAATTACCCCTGCTTTAAGCAGTCTTTCAGGGCTGGTATGTCCGTGGGAAAGTAAAACACAATCTGCTCCCAGAGCTTCGGCCACTTCCCGGTCGTGGATTGTATCACCAATAAAAAGTACTTCATGGGGCCGAAAGTGTAATTTTTCCATCCAGGCCTTTCCTGCCTCAATTTTCCCATTGGCATAATGATTATTCTGGCCGATTAATTTGGTAAAATATTTTCTCAAGCCATGATAATCCATTAATTTTTCCAGCATTTGCTGACTGGCAGCGGAAAGCAGTGATTGAGATAATTCACTATTATGAATTTCTTCCAAAAACGGGACGGCGCCGATGTGCAGCGCCGGCTCGAACATGCGCCGCGTATATTCATTAATGAATTCGGTACCGGAAACACTGAAAGGTTCTACCTTAAAATCAAAACCTAAGCGCTCATAATAATCTTTAACCGGGAAAGTGAAAATGTCCAGGTAGCGCGCTTGTTTCAGAGGCTGCATTTTTCGTCTTTGGAGCAGGTTATTCATGGCCGCTACCGACAGCCATAAATCGTCCAGCAGGGTACCATTCCAATCCCAAATAATATGCCTGTACCTCATTATCCTTGCTTAAACCTGCAGAACTTTTAATTAAATTGGAATAACTTTAATTAGGAATGTACAGGTCCGATCATAATTAAATTGCAGGGCAAGTTTTAAAATGGATTTTCAGATCTTAATCAAAAGAATAATTATACAACTTGGCTGTCCTTTGCCGG
>JAZFSI010000124.1:0-4285 GCA_036446075.1 Fidelibacterota bacterium | reverse complement strand
AAGATCTGAATTTTCAGGATGAGAAATCAGGTAAAGGGGTTTATTAAAACCTTCGGCAATCAAGATGGAAGATAGGCGGGGCTCCTGGGAAAAAAGTACCGGAGGCAGAAGAAAAAATAATAAAACTGCAGTCCGTAAAAATAAGGAAAGACCAGGTGGTCTTTCAAAATCAGGAGTGTGAAATATCCTGTAATCTAATTTTAAATTCATTTGAACCAGCTGCCCTAAAGTTAAATCAGCTCAATTTAGACCCTGTAAAAGACTTAGAAATTCAGCTTCAGTTAAAATTGAAACACCCAGGTCTTGGGCTTTTTCTGCTTTTGAGCCGGCACCCGGCCCGGATACCACATAATTTGTATTTTTACTAACGGAGCCGGCGGTTCTGCCTCCCAGAGCCAGAACCATATCCCGGGCTTTAGAGCGAGTTAAATTTTTTAAAGTTCCCGTGAATACAAATGTTTTGCCGGATAAAGGTTGTTTCGATTGTATCTCTGCGTAACCTAAATCGAGCCACCCGGAAAGACATGATTCTACTACAGATCGATTAGATTCATCATTCCAGAATTGAACTATGGTTCTGGCCACAATCGGCCCAATTTCGTCAATAGCCTCGAGTTTGTCAAAATCTGCCTTCATAAATTTATGAATATTACCATGAAAGGCCTGCTCCAGAATTCTGGAAATATGAAAACCCACATTGCGAATACCCAGGGCATAAATAAATCTCGAAAATGTAGTGGTGCGGGCTTTTCCAATTGCCGTCACCAGGTTTTGCGCTGATTTTTCGCCCATCCTCTCTAATTGTTCCAATTGTTATTTTTTTAGAGAAAATATGTCGTCCAGTCTGCTGATGATATTTTTATCTACTAATTGAAAAACCAGTTTTTCTCCAAAACCATCAATATCCAGTGCATTCTTTGATACAAAATGCTTGAAACGTCCTTTGACCTGGGCCGGGCATGAGAGGTTGAAACAGCGTGTCGCAGATTCACCTTCCGGCCGAATGACCGCATGCTGGCAAGCGGGACAGGTAAGGGGCAGTTTATAGGCCCGGGAATTCGGGGGACGCTTTTCGAGAAATACTTTTACAACTTCCGGAATAACGTCTCCCGCTCTCTGAATCAGAACAGTATCACCGATACGCACGTCTTTTCTATCCACTTCGTCCTGATTATGAAGGGTGGCATTTGTTACGGTTACACCGCCCACGTTTACGGGCCGTAAGTTGGCTACAGGAGTAACTACGCCTGTACGGCCTACGGAGGCGATAATGTTTTCTATTATTGTAGTGGCCTGCCGGGCCTTGAATTTTCCCGCCACGGCCCAGCGCGGAGTTCGAGAGCGGATACCAAGCAATTCCCGCTGGGCATATGAATTTACCTTAAATACAGAACCATCAATTTCATACGGCAGCAAATTCCGTTTTGAAGCCAATTCGCGGTGATAATCAAGGGCAGAATGGATATTGTCTAAAAGTTTAATTTCCCGGTTTACAGGCAGACCCCAGCTTTTGAGAGTTATTAAAAATTCTTCATGGGTTTTGAATGAAATTCCGCTGAGAGCTCCGCATTCATAACAATAAATTGACAAAGGCCTCTGGGCGGTGATTCCCGGGTCAAGCTGCCTTAAACTTCCGGCCGCGGCATTACGCGGGTTGGCAAAAGGGGCTTCCTGATTCTGCTCCCGGAGTTTATTTAATTTTTTAAAATCCGATTTAGAAATAAAAACTTCTCCGCGAACCTCCAGTAGGCTCGGAGGGGAAACTGCCCCGGCTCTCAGGCGCAGGGGAAGAGACTTGATTGTTCTTAAGTTTTGAGTAATATCCTCACCGGTCAAGCCGTCGCCCCGGGTGGATCCTTTAATAAATTGGCCCTTTTCATAAACCAGTTCCACAGCCAGACCATCCAGTTTTGGCTCTCCCATATATTCCGGATTGGTTTCCGTGTTTAAACCTTTTTTGACTCTTTTGTCAAAAGCAGTTAATTCTTCAGAATTCATGGCATTGGATAAAGACAGCATGGGCAGACGGTGAATTATGGAACCAAAGCTTTCCATGGGCTGAGCCCCTACCCGCCGGCTGGGTGAATCAGGTGTTATAAGATCCGGATGTGCCTGTTCAAGCTTGTCCAATTCTCTAAATAATAAATCGTATTCTCCGTCCGAAATGAGGGGATCATCCAAAACATAATAACGGTAATTATGTTCCTCAAGCTGGTTTTTAAGTATTTTCAGCCGATTTTGAGCCTTATCCAAAATAATTACCTTAAAGCGGCCCTGCGTTTAAAATAATATTCGGGATCCAATAAATATTTGGTAACCGGTTTCAAAATACCGCTGCTGTCTACCGGTGCCGCATACAGAGATCCGTCTCTTAAAGACACAACAAAATAGTAGGTTATTTTTTTGGCCGGCCTAAGTTTGGGGTCATAATGAAATTGGATCCTCGGGGAATTGACGTCAAAAGGAATCTCCACCAGGCGCGGCATTTCATCGGTTTGATAAAAAAAACTTATAGATTTAATACTATCCCGGGAGGTCTTAATGAATAGTTCCAAATCGAAGGAGCGGCTGTTAAACAGAACTTTGGGCGGATGATGAAAGATAGGCGGAGCAAGGGGAAAGATATAATTTGAAGAGATGGAGTCCGGCTGTGTAAAAAGTAAAAAAGCCATTAAAATTAAGGACATAATTATACCGGTAATATTCCTGCCGGGTCCCTGTATAATTTGGAAGCAGGCTGCGTTTCATGTTTTGGATTTTCGGGAAAAGTTCTTGAATTTTGTTGTAAAAATGCTGTTTGAGTATGATTCACCGGGATTTTTTCCTTTTCAGCCAGAAAGTTAAGAATATAATAATAATTGAAAAACCGGAGATTATTAAGATTTGTACACGTTTTACTGAAAATTCAATTGATTCTGCTGATATTATCAGATCATCATTAATGAATTCATCCAGGCGAAATTGCCATTTCAGTGTATCTCCGAAAATACTGTCTGCATTAGTCCTGGTAACAATGCCGGGCATAAGTACCCGGTAAATCCAGGCGTCATCCTTCAAATCTGCCGTAATCTGCCTCTCGTCCTCATATTTTTTCATGGCGGAGATTAAAGTATCAATATATCCTATGGGAAGATTCGGAGCAAAGGGTCGAAATGAGGTTCGAATAAATATCTCCCTCCGGTTCAAATTTTCAAAAAGAGTTTTTTCTTCAACTCTGGAAAAAATACCCTGCAGACTATGCTGTATTCTTTCAAAAAGTATGGGCTCCAGCCGATAGTAATTCCCTGCCTGCAGATCAGACATGGCCTGGGATGTTATGTACAGCAAAACTTCTGATATCCACTTGGTAGAATCACCCGTGCCTTCTAAACTCTTTGCAAAGGCAGGATATTTGTTAAAAGCTCTGCGGCCCGTGAAAACCTGTTTTAATTTATATGTAGTAGAGAGATAATGATTCTCTTTTTCGACCATAATCCGGTGTTTGACCGGGCCCGGCAGGTCGCTAATGTTAAAAGTGTTGTCGCCGTCCAGAACTGCCAGTGATTTCATGGACCAGATCATTTCCTCATCCTGCAGGCGCCAGTCCATGGTTGAGGACCAATTATCATCGGATGGATGTGGAAAATCCCGATTAAATATGTCCAGACTGTCTCCCTGCGAAAATATTTCCATGGCATAACGGCCGTCCGGAAAAACCCGAACCGTGATCAAAGTTTCTACGCATCCCATTGGGAATAAAGCCCACAGCAATAATGTTAATAAAGGATTACGAAATGCGTGCATGGGGGAAGTTACGGAAAAAGAAGTCAGAAATCAGTTGGCAGAAGTCAGAAGGGAAAAGATAAAAGATTAAATCAACACAAGACTTGAGTTAGCAACACGAAGTGGAGTTGACTTAAGGATTGGGGGCAAGCCATCGTTCTTAACTCAAAGCCTTCAGCTTTTAAGTCAAGTCCGATTGAGATTGTTTTGATTTCCACCCTCGACCAATGACATATTCACCTTTATTCTCTTAAGTCTTCACGGGAAAATTCCCTGAATTTTCCTCCTCACCTCTCACGAGAAAATTTATTTAAATTTTCTTCTTCACGTAAAAAATTCAACGAATTTTTTACCGTCACTCGTCACTTCTAAAATAATCTTTGATTTTTTTAGAATGTAATTCTTAAAGAAGTCTGCAACGTACGGATAATGAGCAATGCATCGGCGCCGCCAACATTACCCGCAGGGTCGAATTTACCGGTCATAACGTCAGCCTGCATAAGGCCCCGTTCTGCGCAAAGAG
>JAZFSI010000123.1:0-5507 GCA_036446075.1 Fidelibacterota bacterium | reverse complement strand
TATGCACATTAATTTCAAAAAATATTTAATTTTTTACCGTCACACGTCCGAAGTCAAAAGGGGAAAAGTAAGATAGGAGGTTGGTAGAAAAAATTTTCCTGTCACCCGTTACCAGTCACTGAAATATTCACGGAATATTTCATGTCACCGAAAAATCTTTGATTTTTCAAGTTTTATAATGAAATAAATTTGCTTAGTTTCACACCCTTATCTTTGAAAAAAGATTGGCTCCCAACAGTATGAAAAACAATAAAACTATCATATTTTTGTTACTTTTTGCCCTAACCGGATCAATCCTGTCGGGCGCAACCGGGAAAATTTCCGGTCGAGTAACCGACACAAGCAGCGGAGAACCCCTGGCCGGTGTAAACGTATTTATCACGGAAACATCATTGGGAGCAGCAACAGATCTCGAAGGAGAATATGTAATCCTTAACATTCCTCCCGGGGATTATACTTTGCGTGCTTCCTATATTGGTTACGCTCTTTTAACTATTCAAAATATACGTGTAAGTACGGAGCAGACCACACGCCAGAATTTTGCTCTTAAAGAGGCGGTCCTTGAGGGAGAAGAAGTGAGTGTGCTGGCAGAACGACCCATGATCCAGAGAGATTTGACTGCTTCCCAGAAAATTACCACTTCCGAAGAAATAAATTTAATGCCCGTAGAAACATTTCTGGGAGTTTTAACTACCCAGGCCGGGGTTAACCAGGGTGCCGACGGAGCCCTGCATATTCGCGGCGGCAGATCAAATGAAGTCGGCTATTATATTGACGGTGTTAGCGTCACCAATCCCTTTTTTACAAATAGTCTTGCTATCAATATTTCCAATAAAGCTCTGGAAGAAATGAAAGTTGTGAGCGGTGCCTTTAATGCCGAATACGGCAATGCCATGAGCGGCATAGTAAATCTTATGCTAAAGGATGGCGGGAAAAATTACCACGGTAGTTTTTCCTATTATTCCGGAGATTATTTTTCAAATGATAAGGAAATATTCCATAATATAAATGATTTCAGCCTGCTTACCAACAAGGTTATGGAATGGACGCTCAACGGACCCATGCCTCTGGCTGAAGCCGGTAAATTCACCTTTAATTTCAGCGGCCGGTATTCCGACAATGAAGGATACCTGTATGGAATACGGGAACATTTAGTGGGTGACAGTGCTGATTTTAGAGATTCGGACAGCTGGTATATAGAATTAAACGGGGACAGCTCTTATGTACCTATGAATCCCAACAAATCCTTAAATTTTCTTAGTAAATTCACCTATCGAATCAGTCCGCGCTTAAAAATCTCAGCTCAGCTGCTGCACGACGACAGGAACTACCGGGAATACGTTCACCGTTATAAATACAACCCCGATGGGAGTAATAATTTTAAAAGAAATAATAATAATTTTTCTTTAAAGCTGAATCATGCCATCGGCCGGCGCAGTTTCTATGAAGCCAATGTATTTTATGCGACCACCGATTATAAAAAATACCAGTTTGAAGCTCTGGATTTGGATAAGGCTATTCATTATACAGAATTTGAACGGTTCGGGACCGGTGCATCTTTAATATACTTTGAAGATCAGGACGGTAATAAAAATTATCTGCTGTTAAACTCCAAATATATTCCTACCTCCAGAATTCAGGGCGCTCCTGCTTCCACAACTTTTTATTTTGGGGGATCACAGGATGAACATTCCTATAGAAAATCCTCATCATTCGGTTTCAAGTTCGACTTTACCAGTCAAATCACAACCCGCCATGAACTTAAAACAGGTATAAATTTTAGAAATGATGATTTAAATGAAAGAAATTTTACCATATTATATGATAATCAAACCTTTATTCTGCCTACCATTCTGGCAGAAAACAACAGTCCCCAGCATAATTATTATACAAACCAGGCTATGTTTTTCTCAGCTTATATCCAGGATAAAATCGAGTATAATCATTTTATTACAAATGCCGGTCTGCGCTACGACCGCTTTGAGCCCAAGGAAGAATTCATTGCAGATTTACTGGACCCGGAAGGAAATAAAAATACTGCCTCCACTAAAGTTATGGTTTCCCCCAGATTGGGAGTTGCCTTTCCCATAACCGACAGAGGAATTCTGCATTTTTCTTATGGGCATTTTTACCAGATGCCTACCCTGAGGCGATTGTATAAAACAAGCATATTCGGTGCCGGGCAGGCTCCTTCTGTAGGCAATGCGGACTTAAAACCTGAAAAAACAGTTCTTTATGAATTCGGCCTTCAGCAGCAGTTGAGCCGTATGCTGGCCCTTGATGTTAGCATTTTCTATAAGGATATCCGGGATCTGCTGGCCCTGCAGTCAATCCACTATGACTCCAAAAAATACGGACCATCGGATTATAAACAGTATATGAATAAAGATTACGGCAATGTAAAGGGTTTTACTTTCAGCCTGGTAAAACGTTACGATCCGGTTTCTAAAATTTCCGCATTTGTTGACTACAGTTACCAGATCACTGAGGGTAATGATGTGACTTCAGGATCATTCTATTATAATGCCCTGACGGGAGAAGAGGAAGAAAAGAGAATTGTGACCTTGGCCTGGGACCAAAGCCACATCCTTAATACTACTTTATCCATTGGGGATCCCCGCAGCTGGAGCTTAGGATTAATCAGCAAACTCAGCAGCGGCTGGCCCTATACACCCCAGATTCCGGATGCTAACTATGTACCCGAATCCTACAGCGGGAGAAAACCCTGGCAATGGCGTGTGGATATGCGGGCTCATAAAAATATTATTTTCGGTTCTTATGCTCTGCAGATATTCTTGAAAGTTTACAACCTTCTGGACCGCAGGAATGAACGTTATGTATTTGATGATACGGGGCGGGCCGGTTACACGTTTGCTAATCAGTCTACCCAGGAAACAGGCGGGTACGTGGCCCATTACGGTGAAGCCGGCGTTCATACCTGGTCCGAATATCAAAATCGTCCACAATATTATACGGCGCCAAGATCTTTAAGTCTCGGCTTTTCTTTAGATTTTTAAATTGAAAATTTTCAAAATCAAATTTATTGTAATTATGCTGCTGTTTGGAGCCACATCTCCCTTACTTACCCAGAATAGGGAAGTTCGCCGTTTCTCAAGACAATGGTATCTGGAGGGCCCCCGCAAAGATTGGAGTTCTGTGGAACATGCAGAATATTATCGCTGGCGCAGCCGAATTCTGGCCAAAACAGCAGCCATTCAGGACGATCAAATTTTAAGACGCCAGAAAGTTGTTTTGAACGGCAATAAAATTACTACCGAAATCTGGAATTACGGTTCCATCTCATCCCCTGTAAACCGAGTGTCGGATATTATCTGGGAAGGCCTGGGTTATGGTTACGAATTTGGACCTTTCATTACGGCCGAAGTGCCGATTACTCCCGGCAGTCATCTTGATGGATACATTAAATTAGATGAAAACGGGAACCAGGTTCTGGGCGACGACGGTAATCCGCTCTGGGTGGCGAGAGTAATCAGTGACGGCCTGGTTTCTTTAGGCGGAGAAGTAAGTCCCGATGGGAAAACATTCTGGGGCTGGGAGCCCCTGGCTTACAACGACCAGAATGTACCCTATGCTGACCCGGAAAGTCCCAATATTCCCACTTCAAACGATATTGACCGGCTCGGGGACGGAAAACCGGACAGCTGGCCTAAAGGCTGGTATAATGCCAATTTAAAACGAAATGTCTGGCCGGGAGCATTGCGTCAGGGCAGTTCCAATGCAGATATGGAATCTTTCTTTGTAGTGGACGATCGCGCCAATCAGGAATTTGAATACTATCCCTTCCCCGCGGATTCTTCCAGGAAGGGACTGGGTATTGAAATTGAATGCCGCTATTATCAATGGAGCAACCCTCTTGCCGAAGATATAATCTTTTTAATTTTTCGGGTAACAAATAAAAGTGAAAAAGATCTTGAAGAAGTTTCTTTCGGTATGTGGGGCGATCCTCACATCGGAGGCCCCAGTAACTGGCAGGATGATTTATCTTTTTTTGATGAAGATTTGAACATGGTCTACGCCTGGGATGAAGACGGTAAAAGTGATGTAGCCGGACGTCCACCCGGATATTTTGGTTATATTTTTCTGGAAAGCCCCGGCAATCCCCACGATGGCCTGGACAACGATGACGATGGAATGGTGGATGAAAGCCGGGAAAACGGTATTGATGATGATGGTGATTGGGATATTGAGGAAGATGATCTTGGTATTGACGGGCTGGCCAATACAGGAGATGAGGGCGAAGGGGATGGAATACCGACTTCCGGAGATCCATTTGATATCCGCCAGCCGGGTGAACCAAATTTTGAATGGACTGATCTGGATGAATCAGACATGATCGGCCTTACCAGTTTCGCCGCTCCCACTTTTGGCGGGGATAATACCATTTCCAAAGATCACTATATTTATAATAGTTATTTAATACCCGGGCGCTTTGATTCTCTTAATTCAGAAGTAGCCGGTGATAATATTTTTCTGTACGGATCGGGTAATTTTACTCTGAAAGCCAGAGAAGCGAGACGATTTTCCATTGCGCTAATTGTGGGCCAGAACTTTGATGATTTAACCCTTAATGCCTTGACTGCACGGCAGATTTACGAAACCAACTATCAATTTGCCAAACCGCCTGAAAAACCAACCCTTACGGCTGTACCCGGCGATCAGAAAGTAACCCTTTTCTGGGATGATGTTGCAGAGGGCTCATGGGATCCAATTTCTAAAGAATATGATTTTGAAGGATATGTAATTTACCGCAGTACAGACCCAAATTTTCTGGACCAGCAGAATATTACTGATATCAATGGATCCAAATTCCTGTTTGAACCGCTCACAACTCAAACGGGAGGCTGGGCTAAATGGGATTTAATCAACGATTACCAGGGACCCAGCGATATTCCCTATACAGGCCGCGGTGTTTCCTATAATCTGGGAAATAATACAGGGCTCGTACATTCATTTGTGGACAGCAACCGGGTTATCAACGGGCAGACTTATTATTATGCCGTAGTAGCCTATGACCACGGCAACCAGGAATTAAATATCGGACCCAGTGAATGTTCCAAAGCCATTACTCTCAATCCTGAAAAAAATGAAGTGTTCCTTGATATAAACACTGCTGTTGTTGTTCCACGGGCTGCGGCAGCGGGCTACGTGCCTGGATTCGTGAATGAGGATAGTTTATTTGCCCATGTGAGCGGATACGGCACGGGAGATTTGTATATAGAAATCCTGGACCCGCGGGCAATTGAGGATACGAATACGTTCGAAATCAGTTTTGAAACATCCCCCACTACTTATTCAATTGAAGATTTGGGCTTGAGTACAGAAACCAGAATACTGGAAACAAATATTTATACAACCTTGAGAAAATCACGCTTGAATCCGGAACGGTTTAAACTCCTGAAAACAGACGGCACACTCATGACTATGGGAACAGATTACCTGCTGTTTCCGGAAGCTGGGCAGGTAGTTGTTACATATACCCTTAATTC
>JAZFSI010000122.1:0-3463 GCA_036446075.1 Fidelibacterota bacterium | reverse complement strand
TGATTTTTACTGAAAGCATAACCCTGTTCAAGAACGTTCTGCTTGAATCCATTCTGGTGGAATGAATGATTTTCCGTCTCTGGGTAAAAATGGAACCGTGATAATTAATATCCCAATCATAAACCTTTCTTAAGCCCCTTAATCCAGCACTGAGGATATCATCGTCAATTTTGCCGTTAACCGTCGAATCAGGCAGCCCGCTGTGAGTTATAAACCGGCCTAAAGCTAAAGAATTCACTGATTCAGAGGATTTGGAAACATAATCAAAACGATAAGACTGCTGGATTGGTTCCAGTCCCTGGCCGGGATAAAGATAATGGCCATGGTCGCCGCCGTAAGTTCTTTTGAAACCATTTAGAGTAACCAGTCGATCTTTCTCACCAAAATCTGCATTTAGACCTAATTGATCATAAAAATGATCACCACGGTAATAATCTATGGAACTGGCAGTAAAAACCGAATCGGGCAGGGGTGGTAATTCCCGGTTATCTCCGGTCCTTAAAATCAGAAACCTGTCCGAAACGGATCTTCCGAACTTTTTTGGGAATGAGGTATAGGTCCCATCAAATAATAAAGGCCCCGAAACCCAGTCCCGGTTCCACAATATATTTCCATCCTCAATCGTGATTCCTGACTGATTAACCCAGTCAAACGGTAAAATTATCTGGGCATTTAATAAACCGGCCAGCAACCATGGTAAATACTTTAAACCCATAATTTATTATTTATCAGATAAGTTGTTTTACTATTCGTGGAACTGCTAATATAAAAATAATGGAATTTGATATTTCATGAAGTAAAGTAAATCCGATCCCCTTAACCAGGGCTGCTGCCACTCCTGTAAATCCTAACCCCAAACTCAAAGGCCAGGAGATAATGGTTAAACTATCGTAAACAAAAGTCAGCATAAATCCCGTAAAAGCTAATCCGCCTAATCTGGCCAGATTAAATTCAGCCCTAAAGAACAGGGGACGCAGCCAGCCACCGGCGGCCCCGATGAACATTTCTGAAATAATCTGAGCTAAAAAAAGGGGTGGAAAACTTAATCCCGAACCGAGAGGATTGAGGCCTGAAAAAATGAACATGGCAGTACCGCCTACCATGATACCCCAACCAGGTCCCAAAGTTAAACCGCATAAAAAAACTATTACTGTAATCAGTTCAATATTGGGTACTAACATAAGTGAATACCCCAGACCGATGGCCAGAGCACAGAAAATGGAAGCCCGGACTAAATTACTCAGTCCCATTTCAGCCCTTGAACAGGGGAATTTTAAAATAATTATGCCAGCCCGTCCAATCCCCTATCTCCGGATCGTTTTTCAAGGCCTGCTCCATTAGATTCATTTTTGAATCCATATCGTTAATCATTTGTACCAGCAGGGCTTCTTTAAAAGCGGGCTTACGGGGACTTTCCCCGGAACTGTCATTTTGGGAGAGAATAATATGTTCCAGGCTGGAAGCGAGCGGTTTAGGAAATCCTTTTATTCTGCGGGCCGCCTTTAAAAACATGTCCCGGCCCAGAACAATATTTCCGCTAAAGTTTCCTTCCTCGGTAATAGCAGCCTCATATCCGGATTTTATACCGCGCAATTTTCCTAAATCGTGCAATAATACTCCGCCAATTAAAATATCCTGATCTACCTCATAATGGGGTGCTAACTGGAGGGCCATTTTGGCCATGGATAGGAGGTGCTCCAATAAACCCGAGCGATAATTATGGTGGCCTGACACAGATGACGGGTGGATAAGGAGTTTTTCCTTGTTGGTATTGTAAATACTTAACAGCAAAACTTTTAAATGGCGATTTTTAAGACTGCGGATAATCCGGGTTATTTCTTTCCACATGTCCTTGGGAAACTGCTTAGCCATGGGTACTATCAAACCGGGATCAAAGCCATAACGGGCATAATTTTGGACGGTAGCCTTATTTATGCGTTTTATCACCAATTGGGGGCGTTCCAGAAACGTTTCAACCTCACCCTTTGCTGCTACTGGATCACCCTGCTTGAATTTTTTATCAAATTCTGCAACCTTATCCCATATTTTAGCGGTAATCTGGCCCGTCTGGTCCCTTAAGACCAGATCAATATAAAGATCTCCGGCCCGGGTGTGGCGCAAATGTTTTTCTAAAACCAGGAAAAAACCCTGGATTATTTGGCCGGTTTTAAAATTTGAGATGGAAACTATAGGCTTCATATTTAAAAATTCCTGACCTCTAACTTACGATGAACTTCCCCATAATGTTAAACGGCAAAAAGTTGAAAAATTGGAGTTTTATCTATCCCCCGTATTGGTAAAAAATTAAATGAATTTTTTACGTGAGGAGGGAAAATTCAGGGAATTTTCCCGTAACAGGTGATGGGTGGGAAAATTCAGGGAATTTTCCTGTTAGATGTGACGAGTGACGAGTGACGAGAAAGGAAAAATCTTGGTGTAATCAACACATAGGTAATACTTTAGTTTCATTAGAGGGGTCACATTTTTCCAGCGCGGTTGGAAGAAGTTATATCATTCTTATTCAGCTGTTTTTTAAGCAGACCCCTGAGGTTGTAAATTCTCCTAAAAAGATAAATCTATGACTAATTCCAAATCCTTAAGTCAACATTTCGTACCGCTAACTCAAGTCTTGGGGATAATAGGTTTTTCTCTTTTCCGGTTTTTGATTTTCCTGTCACCTGTCACGCGTCACCTGTCACATTTTCCCTCTGACTTCTGCCATCTGAAAACTGACTTCTTAATTCTTATTTCTGGTTTCAAGTTTGGATTATGTGTATTATAGATCATGAGTAATAGTTTAAAGAATGATACTCCTGATTCTCCTGAATTGATAGAATATTCATACCATAATCCTAAACAGGTTCGAATAATAAGTGCTTGCTTAAAAGGCTGGTTTTCAAGTCCCAAGGATTTGAATTTAACCGATCCCCGTATGTCTTATCCATTTAGTATTAAAAAATGGAAAGCCCTTTCTTATGAAAATGATTATACACATGCCTATTTCCTGAAAAAAAATGACTGGATTGTGGGCATGATCAGCCTGCGCCATGAACTCGAGTTTAATAAGGCCCATATATTTCATGTATTTGTGGACCGTAATTTTCGTTCCTGCGGTTATGGCAGTTTACTGACAGATCTGGCTGAAGCCAAGGCCCTGGAAATGGGAGTCGAGAAATTAAGCCTGTTTGTCCTGCCTAAAAATAAAATCGCAGAATCCTTATATAAAAAACGAGGTTTTAAAGAAATGGGCATAAGCGGGAACGGCAGCTTATTAATGACTAAAGATCTAATTTAATTTTTTTTACGTAATTCCTCTAAAATCGAGGGTACATCGCATTTATCACATTTAGGATCCGCATCAGGTTTATGCAGCTGGGTTATAAATGATCTAATCACATAAACCAAAGCTGCAAGTCCCAGAATGATTCCTCCTAAGGTTTGTAAATCCATTACCCAATTCCCA
>JAZFSI010000121.1:0-3166 GCA_036446075.1 Fidelibacterota bacterium | reverse complement strand
AGGTAAATTTTATGTGCGGTATTGTGGGCTATTATGGAAATAAAGATTCAGTGCCTATTCTGATAAACGGCTTGAAAAGATTGGAATACAGGGGTTATGATTCTGCGGGTATTGCTGTTATGGGTCGGCATAAAATCAATATACTGAAAAAGGCGGGGAAAGTAAAAAATCTTGAATCTCTAGTGGATGATACACCCTTAATCGGGAATATCGGCATTGGGCATACCAGATGGGCTACCCATGGCATCCCCAATAATGAAAATGCCCATCCGCATTTAGACAGTTCCGGTAAAATCGTACTGATTCATAACGGCATTATTGAGAATTATGCTGTTTTAAAAAAATATTTGGAAAATAAGGGTATAATATTTAAAAGCCAGACGGATACGGAAGTTCTAGTGCAGTTAATTGGTGATATATATACCAATGAATCCACAAGTTTTGAAGAAGCAGTTCAAATTTCATTGAATAAAGTTATTGGTACATACGGAATATTAGCCCTCTGTGCCGACGAGCCGGATACAATGGTGGCTGCGCGTCTGGGCAGCCCGCTTGTACTTGGGCTTGGGCAGGGAGAATATTTCCTGGGCAGTGATGCCGCTCCGATTGTGGAACATACCAGAAATGTAATTTATCTCGATGAAGATGAATATTTAACTATTGACAGCCAAGGTCATCACTTTAAATCTCTTAAAAGTAATGCTAAAATTCAAAAAAATATTTTCAAAGTAGAATACGATCTGGAGCAAATTGAAAAAGGTAATTATCCTCATTTCATGCTCAAAGAAATCCATGAACAGTCCGGAACAATTATAGATACTTTAAGAGGAAGACTTCAATTAGAAACGGGAACGGTACATTTGGGGGGAATTCAAGATCATATATCAAGGATTGATAATGCCCGGCGTTTTTATATTACCGCCTGCGGAACATCCTGGCATGCAGGATTAATAGGAAAATATCTACTGGAAGAATACTCGCATATTCCCGTGCATGTAGAATATGCCTCAGAATTTCGTTATGGTAATCCTGTAATAGACAGTGACACTGTTGTGATTGCCATATCTCAGTCAGGAGAAACTGCCGACACAATGGCTGCGATTGCTAAAGCTAAAAAACACGGCGCTTTGACCATTGGTATCTGTAATGTTGTGGGCAGCTCAATTTCCAGGGAAACAGATTGCGGTATTTACACCCATGCGGGACCTGAAATCGGAGTGGCCTCAACCAAGGCTTTCACCTCCCAGGTAACGGTATTGTTCATGCTGGCGCTTTATTTCGCCCGGAAGAACGGAATGACAGACAGAGAGGCCATAAAAATTGCTAAATCCTTTTGGCAGCTTGGTGAAACTGTAGAAAAAGTTCTCTCAAATTCAGAGCAGATCATGTGCGTTGCTAAAAAAACTATGAAGGCCGAACATTATTTATATCTGGGGCGCGGCATGAATTTTCCGGTTGCTCTGGAAGGCGCCCTGAAACTTAAGGAAATTTCCTACATTCATGCAGAAGGATATCCCGCCGCAGAAATGAAACATGGCCCCATTGCTCTGATTGATGAGAATATGCCCGTTGTTTTTTTGGCTCCCCACGACCGTACATACGACAAAGTTCTGTCGAATATTCAGGAAGTTAATGCCAGAGGGGGCATTATTATTATCGTGACCGATAAAAAAACGAAAGATTTAATAGAGCTGGCCGACTATATTATTGAAATACCTGTAACCAATCGGGTAATTTTTCCAATTCTGGCCTCAATACCACTGCAGTTATTGGCCTACCATCTGGCTGTACTAAGAGGGTGCGATGTTGATCAGCCCAGGAATCTTGCAAAAAGTGTTACAGTCGAGTAAAATCTTATTTTACGCTGCCCTGTTGACCCTTAACATGGCCTGGGGACAAAACTGGTTTCAAAACCAGAAAAATGAAAAGAGATTTCAAAAGGCAGTCGAACATTATAATGAAGGGCGTTTTGCCATTGCAGAATCGCTGCTCGAAAATTTACTTTCTAATTCCGGAAATATATATGCTGAACCTGCATTATTACTTTCAATGAAAGTAAATCTGGGTCTGGAACGATTTGAAAAAGTTAAAGTTGCAGGACGGGAATTTTTTAAAAAGTATCCCGAAAGTCCGTATTTGAAGGATATTTATTTAACATTAGGTGATTTATTTATTAATGAAAGCAGATTTCCATCTGCTTACAGGATGTATCATCTGGCCCGGAAAGAGAGTATAGCTTCCGATTTCACTAAAAAAATAGATAATCGTCTTTTAAAGCTGATTCATATTTCTCTTTCTTTGGAGGATCTGGAACAGCTGCTGGTTTTGGAGATAGATGAAACAGCTCGGCAAATTCATCTTTTAGCAATAGCATTTGCAGAAAATAATGCTGGAAATCCTGCTCTGAGTGCGTCCACACTTAATCAATCTGTTCTGGCCCTTATTCCGGAACTTTATTTGGAATTATATGAAAAATTACTGAGAACTTCATTTACACCCGCTTCTTCTATGGCCACAATCGGTATAGTTTTACCCTTAACCGGGAGAAATGCCCCCCAGGGCAAGTCGTTTTTAAGAGGATTTCAAAAGGCTCTGAAAAAGCAGAATTATCTGGATCAGAATATAACTCTGATTATAAAGGATAGCCGTGAAGGTGAATTGGAGGTTATTAAAGCTGCCGGTATTTTTAAAAAACTTCCGGAAATTTCATTAATAGTCGGACCGCTTATGGATGAAAATGTATTTGCTTCAAGTGCAATTCTAACCTCCGGGCAGATACCGGTAATATTACCCCTTTCGGTTGAGAATGGATTGGAGAAAGTATTTATCAATATATTTCAATTTAATTCAAATTTGGAAATGCGCGGAAAATTAGCTGCCAGGTATGCTGTCTTAAATCTTGGATTGGACAGTCTGGCAACAATCGCCCCTGCAGATGATTTTGGCAGGCAGCTTGTTACAGCCTATATTACCGAAGTAAACCGCTTAGGAAAAACGGTTGTAGCCTCGGAATGGTATTCAGGATTGCCAAAAGATTTACGCAGTCAATTTAAAGCGCTTAGAAAAACAGGGTTTAAACTTCTACCTGAAGAAAATTTCTTCGATGAATTTTTAGGTATGGAAATTGATAGTATTGATGCCCTGTTTGATGTTTCAGCGGACGATT
>JAZFSI010000120.1:0-4038 GCA_036446075.1 Fidelibacterota bacterium | reverse complement strand
GTTTATAAAATATCAAATCTCATTCTTCAAATGGATTTCCATTGGTAAAATTGCTTCTAAAATGGAAATTCCGATTCATCAATTCATTAATTAAAATTGGAATTCAATGAAATACAAATTCTTCATCCCGGTTCTTTTTTCCTTGCTGGCGGCAGCTGATCAGCCTGCGATCTGCCCTGTTGCAGGATCGCCCGCCGATTCTTCAGTATTTGTGGAATATAATAGCCAAAAGGTTTTCTTCTGCTGTGCCGACTGCATACCGGCCTTCCAGAAAGACCCTGAATCTTTCCTGAATAATTCAACTGACAGCTCCGCTGTACAAACTTTAACAGATAAACCGACAAAGATGGTTTTTCAAATCTTTGGAATGGATTGTCCCGGCTGCCACGGCGGTGTCGAGAAACTTCTGAAGAAAATAAACGGCATCAAAACAGCGAAAGCTAATTATCTGAAACAGGAAGTATTACTGGTGCTTGAACCTGGCAGTAAACTGGATGAAAAGGCCGTTCGGGAAGCTATTGAAGCAGCCAATTTCACGATGGGAAAACGAATTAATTAATATGCCCATAATATTTTACCGCTGGATAATGCTCCTTACATTTCTTTCGGTGAGCTACGGCGGCGGGATTAGCATCGATTCGGGATTGACTCCACCGCTAAACCGCGTGATTTTTAGAACTCAGGCAAGGTTCATGAATCAGACCATGGCCAACTCGGGCATTGAAATGACCATGCGCGGCAATCCGCTGGTGCTGGCATACGGATTGAGCTCTAAGCTGGCACTGATAGGAAGAATTATTCATATGACACGGTTGGGAAACGCAATGGCTCCCGCCAGTTCAGGATGGAACGATATCTTATTGATGGCAAAATTCAAACTTTGGAGGGAAAATACAGCCTCACAGACAATTGGTCTGGCGGGAGTGCTTGCGGGAGAAATCCCCACCGGTTCAAGAGGTTTTAGCAGTGATACTTACGCCGGAATCGCCGGTTTCCAAGGCTCCCTGCGGCGTGGTTCACTTGCTTTGGAATTAAATCTTGAAACGAAGCTGGCCGGATTATTTACAAAACATTCAGAAAAGAAAAGAGGGGAATGGGCTCTGAATTCCGCCCTTGCCTGGCTTATCCCTGTCGGATCTTCGGGAAATATGGCAGTGACACCGGTTGTCGAGTTCACCCGGGTAGTGGAATGGAAAACAGAAATAACCGGCAAACAGTTTTGGATATCACCAGGAATGAAACTGACTATTTCATCTTTTATTATCGAAGGTTTGTTTCAGTATCCGGTATCTCAAGCTTCCACCGCTCAGAGTTTTACATTAAAACCGGGTGGATTGATCGGCATACGGTTAATGTTCTGATTGCTAATGCCCACATTTAATAAGGCTTTTTAAACTATCCTTTTCAATTGTTCCTTTATTTGAATGGAGGCAGCGGTAACAGACAATCCTCCCTTACCGGTACATTTTACAGATGGGGGCATTTGCTCTCCAACTCGAACAACAGTTTGAATGACTTCTTCGAGCGGGATAACCGCATCAAAACCTGAACAGGCCATGGTTGCCGAAGAAAGTGCATTCATGGCGGCGCTGATATTTTTCCCCAGGCACGGTACTTCAACACGGTCGGCAACCGGATCGCAAACCAGACCAATCATATTTTGAATGGCCAAGGATGCTGCATTAACGGCTTCTTTCGCAGTTCCTCCCATTAACTGGACAATCCCCGCCGCTGCCATACCCGATGCGGCGCCGCATTCAACTTGACATCCATGTTCTTCAGCCGAGAATCCAGGTCCTTGTGCAAAGTAGGCGCCAATTATTCCAGCTGCGAAATAAGCATTAATCAATTCATCCCTAGTTGAGTTTAAATCACCGGCTACTCCTTTCAAAACACCTCCAATTGTTCCGCAGGATCCGGCTGTTGGATTTGCCACAATCACTTCCAGAGCACTTTTTGCTTCCATTATGGCTGTGACATAGGCGATAATATTATTTATGACTGCATTTTTGAGGATTTTCCCATCTTCCTCGGCGCGTTTGATTAAATCTGATTGCCGATGTAAAATACGTTCTTTAAATACCGTTCCCTTCAACCCGGTTTTAATACTATTTTCAATTGTATCGATAATATTTTCCATTTTTTTTATAAGAACTTTCTTCGAAAGTCCACTCCGGCATTTTTCATAAATTAATCCCATTTCCCCCAGAGTCAGTTTGTTCTTCTCGGCATATTCAAGCAGAGATTCAATGGTATTGAAGGGCAGGTCAGTTTCATTTCCCGAAATAATTGGCAGTATTGGATTAATAACAGTGATCTCGTCGAATACAGAATTCTTTTTTAAGCGCTTAATTATTTCAATTCGCAATTCTTTTGATGATTTTAAATTTATAAGTGTGCTGTTTTTATCCGATGATTTAAACAACAATGCATTTTGAGAAACTATGGTATTGATGTCATCTGAAATTGGATCATTATTTTTATTCCAAATTAAAATTTCAAAATAGTCTCCACGGATTTTCACCTGAAAATTATCAATTTGCTGAATTTCAAAAGCACCTCCGCCAATTGATACGGCTGCAATCTTAATCTTTTTCCCATTCCTGCCTTCCAGCATTAATCTTACTGTATTTGTATGTTTTGTTGGAAACGAGCTAATTCCGTAACTGATTACAACTCCCATTTCCTGGGCTAGGGCTTCGGTAAATTTCATCCTGTCATCAATAATATTTAAGCCCAATAAACCAGCGTTGATTCCCATAACTGTTCCTTGCTCCATATAATTAGCAGCCCAGGCTCCATCCTTGTCAAAATTGATGACTGCCTTTTTTAAGGGCTCATTTAAAATATCGAGACAAACTCTGGCAATCCGCCATGAAGCGGCTGTGTGGGAACTAGACGGACCCCTCATAACGGGACCGATAACATCATTAAAAATGCCGGGAATATTATTCATAAAGCCTTATTTCAGTTCCAAATTTCTCAGCCATGGATTTATTATAAATTCTATTTGCTACTACAAAATCCTGAATGGCAGTTCCTACGCTTTTAAATATAGTTATATCCTTTGAAGAAATTCTTCCTTCAATTCTATTTAATACATATTCTCCTATTTCTCCCATAATATTTTCATTAAAATTCCTGGAATCCCTAAATGGTTTTACAAAATCGCCACTCTCATTAAGGCAGGCCTCTTTGTCATCAAAATATACTCGGGACAAATTTATAATTTCAGGATCCAGTTCCTGCATTTCGGGTTTGAATGAGCCGATAGCGTTTATATGTGTTCCTTTCTTTAAATGTTTTTTATAAAATAATGGACTTTCAGAATTTGTTGCTGCGCAAATAATATCTACATCTTTCAGTACGGATAGGTCAGGGGCAACTTCCATATTTTTTTTTGTTTTATCATCCATTTCCTCAATAAATGCTTCAGCTTGTTCCGGAGATTTATCAAAAATCCAAATTTTCTCAAGCTTTCTTACCGTTTTAATAGCTTCAAGTTGAGTTCTTCCCTGTCGGCCGCATCCGAAGATTGCTGCTTTACTGGAATCTTCTCTCGATAAATATTTAGTGGCCAGTCCACTCGCTGCCCCGGTGCGCAGGGCTGTTATGAATTCCCCATCCATTATTGATAGTATTTCACCCGTCACATTGTCAATGAGCAAAACGATGCCTAAAATGGTTGGAATACCTGGGATGGAATTAGAATTCTTTTGTGTGAGAATTTTAACGCTTGACCTATCATGACCTTTGATAAAAGCAGGTTTTAATAAAAAAGTTAATGATTCATCTTTTGTATTTACTATATAGCGTTTTGGAACATAGCTATCGCCTGACGACAGACTCGCGAATGCGGATGACATGCTGTCTATTGCTTCATTCATGCTGAAATGTGCAGCCATTTCGCTTCTTTTGATCAATTTAATGGGCTGTCTTTTAATACCTGTATCCCTTCATGCCATCCTTCTTTTCACTGACATTGACCTGCCACCAATAATAAGTCAGGTAGTAATGTTACAAAATTGGCGTTTATAT
>JAZFSI010000119.1:0-4145 GCA_036446075.1 Fidelibacterota bacterium | reverse complement strand
CCGGTTATGATTGGGCTGGTTTCGGTGGCATTAAAATTCAGGAAAAATTTTGGGTGACATGGGAAAAATCTCCGATTTTTCCTAGAGTGACATGGAGAAATTCTTATAAGAATTTCCCTGTCACGGGTGACGGGTAAAAAGAAGAATTCAGAAGTCAGAGGGGAAGGGAAAGAAAAAATTCATAGAATTTTTTCTGTGACAGGTAACGGGAAAATCAGAGATTTTTCGTGACGGGTGACGAGTAAAAAATGAACGATTCAACTAACTGAAATGGTCTAAAAATAATACTGTAAATGTAACTAAAAAATAGTTGCATTATATTTGATAAAATAGATAATATTAGATGTGAGCAAAAGAAAGAAATTGATTGATAGGTTCTTTAAAAAACCTAAAGATTTCAAATTCAATGAAGCAAAAATACTTTTAAAACATTATAATTATGGTGAGTTCACCAAAGGAAAAACCTCGGGTTCTCGCGTATCGTTTGTTGAAAAGGAGACTAGACACATAATTAGTTTCCACAAACCGCATTCCTCAGGAAAACCACTGTTGCGATATCAGTTGGACCAAATTGAAGAAGCCTTGATATCGACTGGAAAGCATATTCCTGATAAACCTAAAGTTGGTTAAAATTTAGAGGAGAAATGAAATGAAGAAAAATCACATGATTTACAAGGGGTATTACAGCACCGTTGATTTCAGTCCTGATGATGAGTGCCTCTATGGGAAAATTTTGGGGGTAGCGGATAGTATATCATTTCATAGTAATACAGCCGCAGATATTCAGAAAGCTTTTAAGGAAGCCGTTAACGATTATCTGGATACTTGTGAGAAAAATGGGAAGAAACCCTTAAAGTCTGTGAGGGGCTCTTTTAACGTACGAGTGAAACCCGAAACTCATTTAAAGACTATCATTAAGGCTCAAGCCGAAGGAGTATCTCTTAATAAGATAGTCAACCGGGCTATTGAAAAGGAAGTGGCCGAAGTAATTATTCCATCTTGATTGGGGTTACCGGAAAAAAGAAATCAGAAATCAGAAGTCAGAGGGGATAGGAAAGAAATAATTCATTGAATTTTTTCCGTTAAAGAAAGGGGGGAAAGAAGAAGGCAGAGGGAAGTGAAATTTGTTTTAAGTTTACCGATTCCTGTGAAGCATGAAATCCAGTAAAGCCATAAATAATCAACTAAGCAAACTGCATAAATTAGGCAGCCTGGTGGGCAATACACCCCTGCTGGTACTTAATTTCAGGTATAAGGATTTGCAGCGGACTCTTTATGCCAAAGCGGAATACATGAATATGACGGGCAGCATAAAGGATCGTATGGCTTATTGCATTTTAGAACAGGCTTATGCCAGGGGCCGGCTTAAAGCCGGTGACCTTATTGTGGAAGCCACCAGCGGTAATACGGGAATATCTTTTTGCGCAATGGGCCGTGCTCTGGGTCATCCCGTAACTATTTTTATGCCGGATTGGATGAGCATTGAACGCATCAATCTATTGAAAAGCCTGGGTGCCCGGATTAATCTGGTGAGCGAAAAAGAAGGCGGTTTTCTGGGCAGCATAAAACTTTCGGAAGAATTAGCCGGTTCTGTTAAAGGAGCATTTCTGCCCCAGCAATTTTCCAATATTGATAATATAACTGCGCATTATGAATCAACAGGACCGGAGATATGGTGGCAAATGAAACTCAATCAAATCCAACCGCGCGCATTTGTGGCAGGAGTTGGAACCGGCGGTACCATCATGGGTGTGGGTAAATATTTAAAGGAACAGGATCAGCAGATAGGCGTGTTTCCATTGGAACCTGCCAATTCGCCCACATTATCGACAGGGTGTAAAGTAGGGAAACACCGTATCCAGGGTATTTCGGATGAATTTATCCCCTCAATTATTAATTTTGACAGTCTGGATTCAATTGTCGGCGTTGAGGATGGAGACTCCATTATAATGGCACAAAAACTGGCCCGTGAACTCGGCCTTGGAGTGGGAATATCTTCCGGGGCAAATTTTCTGGGGGCTTTAAAGATTCAGGAAAAGCTGGGTCCCGAAGCTGCTGTAGTAACGGTTTTCTCCGATGATAATAAAAAATATTTAAGTACTGATCTACTGCAGGAAGAACCACTGAAAAAAGAATATTTGTCTGGAGATATAGAGCTGGATCGTGTTGAGGCCATAAATAAGGTCTGCAATACCTGCTGTGATCCCAGGGAATGCCAGGTTGAGCATATTCCCGGCTGCCAGGGGGCCATGAAAAATTATATAATGGCTTAAATAATTCTATGAACAGCAGTCTGGCCGATGCTATAAAAAGCAGAGTTTTGGAATCAGGTTTCCAGAAAGTCGGCATAGCGAGAGCCGGGCCGGATGAAAAATCAAAAACAAACCTGGAAACATGGCTGGCTTTTGGAAACCACGCTTCCATGGGCTGGATAGAAAACAGGAAAATTGAAAGAGGAAATATTCTGGAATATTTCCCTGAGGCAAAATCTGTTATATCTGCGGGTCTTAATTATTTTACGGGATTCGATCAATCCCATCTATCGAGTGATTTACACTTGAGCAACTATGCCTGGGGAGACGACTATCACAATATACTTAAAAATAAATTATTTAAAATTTTATCCTGGTTAAAATCTGAAATTGGACCTCTCAAAGGCCTGGTCTGCGTGGATACGGCCCCTGTAATGGAAAAAGTATGGGCTCAAAAGGCCGGCTTGGGATGGCAGGGAAAACATACGAATTTAATTACCCGGGATTACGGCAGCTGGTTATTCCTGGGAGAATTGATTCTGGATATAGAGCTTAAGTATGATTCTGCTTTCCGGGAAGATTTATGCGGAACCTGTACAGCCTGTATAATGGCCTGCCCGACGCAGGCGCTCACTCCTTACAAATTAGACGCCGGAAAATGTCTTTCCTATCTTACCATTGAACATAGAGGCCCCCTGCCGGAAAATCAAAACAATCTCAAAGGCTGGATCTATGGTTGTGATATTTGTCAGGAAGTTTGTCCCTGGAATCAAAAATTTTCACAAAAATCAAATGAAAATGCTTTAATTCCCAGAGCCGGAATTCTTAATAAAAAAATCCAGGATTGGTCATGCTTAAGCAGGGATGAATTTAGTAAATTATTTAAAGGTTCGGCGGTGAAACGAACAAAATTTGACGGATTAAGGCGCAACATTGAAAATAGTTTAAAAAAAGGAGAGGGTCATGCCTAAAGTGGGGATTATTTTAGGAGGATGCGGTGTAAATGACGGAGCGGAAATTCATGAATCGGTGCTGACCATGCTGGCTTTGGACCGGGCTGGGGCGGAAATGCAGCTCATGGCTCCGAACATTAGCCAAATGCATGTTATAAATCATTTTACGGGGCAGGAAGAAACATCGGAGACCAGAAACGTTCTGGTTGAATCGGCCCGCATAGCGAGAGGAGAGATCACAGATCTGGCTGAAGTAGAAGCGGATGATATGGATGCTCTTATATTACCGGGCGGATTTGGAGTGGCAAAAAATTTATGCGATTATGCCATGGCCGGTAAAGACTGCGTTGTTAATCCGGATGTTTTCCGTTTAACTCAAAATATTTTCAATCAGAAAAAACCCATCGGCGCCATTTGTATCTCACCGACCATGTTAACCAAAATCTTAAGCGAATCAGGTGTTTCCGTTAAACTGACAATAGGTTCGGATCCAACCGTTGCCGGGGATATAACTGCCATGGGCGGTATCCATGAGGAATGTCCCGTAACTGAAATAATTATTGACCATGAACATAAAATTATTTCAACACCGGCTTACATGGAGGCTAAGTCAATCAAGGAGGCAGCCGCAGGAATAGAAAAATTGGTAGCGGAACTTTTGAAAATGGTTGAAAATAATCTTTGATTTTTTTCAGTAAATAGTTGGGGAAGTGACGGGTAACGAGGAAAAATTCGGAGAATTTTTCCAACTACTCACTCTTTTATGTTGAAAGTAGCTAAAATAAGCGATATACCGCCCTTAACCGGTAAAGTTGTAATGGTTGAGGGGAATCCGGTGGCTTTGATTAATCTGGGACATAAAATAATCGCCTGGGACAACCGCTGTCCGCATCGCGGTTCTTCATTGGCAGACGGGATTATTACTGATAAGGTCGTGCAA
>JAZFSI010000118.1:0-5638 GCA_036446075.1 Fidelibacterota bacterium | reverse complement strand
TATTTTCCCGGTAACGAAGGCCGGTTTCTGCGCTCATGATTCCGTTCTGCTCAAAAATTGAAAACATGTCCTGAGCATAAACTTCAGACCATTTATAACCGTAATATGCGGCACCGTATCCGTTCAGATGTCCGAAAGATGCCTGCTGGTGGGTTCCATCCTGGTAGGGGTACAATGTGATTGAATTTTGCAATTCAGCCAATAATTCGGTGGTGGTTTTAAGGCCGTCCGGATCAAAACCATCATGCAGGGTGAAATCAAGCGTACCGTAGAAAATCTGCTGCAGCGCTTTTGTCCCGGAATTAAGGTTTTTGGCGGCAATCATTTTATCCAGTAATTCTTCCGGTATTACTGCATTGGTTTCATAATGTTTAGCGAATAATGCTAAAGATTCTTTTTGCCATATCCAGTTTTCAAGCATTTGAGAAGGCGCTTCCACAAAATCCCGAGCCACAGACGTTCCTGAATAGCTCAGTAAGGGTGATTGAGTTAATACACCATGGACCAAATGTCCAAATTCGTGAAAATATGTTTCAACGTCTCCATGAGTCAATAAAGAAGGCTGCTGCTCGGAAGGTTTCGGAAAATTACATACTAATGATGTGGCGGGCTTTTGATAGCCTTCTTTGGTCAACTTTCCCATAGTTACACTGAAGGCCGCAGCATGGCCATACTTATCGGCGCGGGGGAACATATCCAGGTAAAAACGACCAATTAAATCTCCCGTAGACGCATCATAAACCGCAAACATCTGCACGTCTTCATGCCAGACTGAGGCATTTTCGATTTTTTTAAAAGTGATATTAAATAACCTTTGATAAATAATGAACAGGCCTTGCGTTACGTTATTGAATTCAAAATATTTACGAACTTCTTCCGCGTCAAGATCATATTTCTGCTTCATCACTTTATTTTCGTAATACCCGGCTTCCCAGGGCTGAATTACATTTTCATCCTTTCCGGTTTCTTCAGACTTAATCTTTAACATTTCGGCTATATCAGCCTGTGCTTTTGGCCTTAGTTTTACTTTAAGGTCATTTTCAAAATTCCAGACATTTTCAGGATTTCGGGCCATCCTGTCTTCTGTGCGGTATTCAGCATAGGATTTATATCCCAATAATGCCACCAGATCACGTCTGGCGCGTAGAATATTATCCAATACATCAATATTGGTTTCTGCGGCCCGGTTGTTGAATTTAGAGCGTAATATTTTTCTCGCTTCTGCGGATTCAGAATAATCCATAAATGGAATATATGAGGGATATGACATATCTATGGCATAGGTACCGTCAGCTTGAATACGGTCTTTCTTATAATTTTCCGGTAAGCCCGTAATTTGATCTTCTGCAACAAACAAGGTGTCCTGAGCAGAACGAATATTTTTATCGAAAGCAAGCCCCAGATCTGTTAATTTATTTAATATTTCTTTTACCTGGTCACGCTTTTCTTTTGATAATCCAAATCCACTGCGCTTATAATCCAGCAACGTATCATCAAGAAACTTTTTCTTGTGCCCTGTTAAGGATTGTGCTTCTGAGGTTAAACTGAACTCCAGCACGGCATCATAAACGTTTTCATCCAGCGTTAAATCTGTAATGTATTTTTGGATTACACGGCTTGATTCTAATCCTTCATTCCTGATTTCTTCATTTGTGTGGACGGATCCCATTAAATAAGCCGGAGACCAGACAGATTCGATCACAGCATATAGATCATCCAGGCGAACCAGGGTATTATCAAAGGTCCGTGCACCATCCGGGACCTTAATGATTTCGGCCCTGATTTCTGCGGTAGATTCTAAAATCTGATCGGTAGCAGCAGGGATGTGGCCAGGTTTAAGCGCAGAAAAATCATGGACTTCATTGAATCCCACAATCAATGGGTTTTCGGCAGTTACCGTAATTTCTTCTGCTGGCAGCTGGAGGGATTCCACCGGCTTAGCAAGATTAGCGCACCCGGCAGCCATCAAAATTGTAAAAAATAATAAATATTGAATGTTTTTCATTTTAATCCTCTATTGAATATTAAATTTCTAAGTATTTTTAATTAAGCGAAAAATAAATTATTAAAGCCAGGGTGCCGTATACAACTGAAGAAGTAAAACCCTGGAGACGTTTTGATTTCTCCATGTCTGCCGTTAATTGAGCCTGTTCAGCCCGGCGCTTGAATAAACGGACTTTATGTTTGTCTTTACATTTCCGTAAATCAAGGTAATAATTTATAATTTCCAGACCATTCAAGGATCTTAGTCCCTCCTGTTTAACCTGGATCATTAATTTTGATTCACAAGGTTCTGTTTTTATTTTTTGCCGGCCCTGAATTAAATCCGGTGAAAAGAATACAACCGCGAAAAGTATAATAATTTTCACCATCCGAATACGAAATTTAAATGATATACGGGTAATTTATCTATATTCATCTCCGGTCCTTTTTCTTTTTTACCATCCACTTTCCAATTCTCAGCTTTATAAAAATTGCGCATGAAACCGATTTTAGTGTCTATGGAGAGCCAGGAATAAAGATAATATTTAAATCCGATCATACTTGTGAATCCGAACCATCTTTTTACCATTTTTCCCTGTGAGTCCAAATCTTTTGATTCAATATCATAACTTGCCAGTAATTGATTCCAATCATCATTACTACCTGTTGATTTAAGAGAAATAGTGGCCTTATTCCACATGGGCGCTAATGTAAAATTCAATTCCATGCGTTTGCGCAGGAAGAAAAATGTTTCCAGACTCAAGAGGCGGTATCTAATCAGACGGGAAAAATCTGAATCTCCTCCTTCGATTTTGCCGGAATGAAAAGAATAAAAAGTGCTGAATCCCAGCCGTGCATTGGGATAAAACTGATATTGGAGACCCCAGTTCAAAAGTATATTTTTATTAAATGTACCCGCATTTGGTAGAACAGTATTCGTGTCCGCGTCAAGTCCTATCAGGGACGGATTGTAATAACCGCTTCCTAAAGAAACAGACCATTTTGGCTGGGCAACAACCAGGGACAAACTTATAATTACCCAAACCATCCATTTTAAATCTCTGTTTCGCATGTGCCGGTTCAAATTAAATAATATCCCTAAATTTTACTAAAGTTTAAATGAATTTAAAGACTCGGCTAGAGCTATGTTGGTAATCTTTTATCTCTATGGTAATTTCCATCCCATGAATTCAATTTCGAAACTGGCGCTTGTAAAAATTGGAATTCCTTTTTTTCTCCTTATTTTACTCCCGGATTCTTTGCCGGGACAATCTTCCGCTTACAGAATAGATGGAATTGCCCTGGATAATGATGGAATTCTACTTCAGGAACGCCAGACGGTCCTGAAGGATTCCAGCGGTAAAATAATCCAACGGGGAAAAACTACAGCCAAATTTTTAAAGCGCTACGGCGGTGGGAAATTCAAATTCGAGCAGGTACCTCCCGGAAATTATTTATTAGAGATTGAAACGGGAGAAAAATTAAAAATAATCAGAAATATTGAAATTCTTGACAATAATTTGAACCTGGGCAGCATTAAACCCAAAAAAATATACCCGCCTTATAAATTACCTGAAATATCTACTTCTGAACTTTCCTTAATCCGGCCCATCCGCCTGGAATTAGATGAACGGGATACAATTAACATTAAACATATTCTGATAGGGATTGAAGGTTATACTTATTTGGGCCGTATTGACAGCATAAGCAGAGATACTCTCTATTATAAGGACTTAAGTAATAATAAGTCCAATTTCGCCCTGGACAGCCTATATCTGGCTTATAATGATTATGGAAAACTGGTTTATAAAAGCCGCAGCCTTTTAACGCGTCTTAAAGAACTGGAAAAACGGGATGGTTATTTAATTACCCTTAATAATGATTCATTACCTTATGATAAAATCTCCTTTGAATCCTCAATGAACAATCCCGGTCTGGCACTTTTTAATGTTTCGGATTCAATTCCTGCATTTTATAAGCTGACCGATATTTATAAAATTCGAACCGGAGAGGGCTATATCGAAAATTCTGTGCGCAAAGGATTTCTGTCTGGAGCAGGTTTGATTGGAGGTTATATACTATTAAGAATGCTGAGAGAAAAATCTTTTACTTCCGTAACCAGTATTCTACCACATCCAATCATGAAAAAAACCGGCAGCCAGTATCAAAGCGCTATTTTGATTTTTCCCTTAGTCACAATCGGTTGGATGGCTTATGATTATTATACGGATAAAAGATCAAATTATATTCTGCCTCGTTACAGGGAAGAACCTTTCCCTAAAAAAATGTATGTATTTTCCCTGCCTTTATGGATTGGCCGGAAAATCGCGCCTGTTGCAGACCCCATCCTAAATAGCAAACTGGTCAAAAAGCTTAGGAAGAAGAAAAATCGCTAATTCTTTTCCTGGCCAAGGCGGGAACACCGAATAATTTCAGTATTTTATCCCCCAGATGGGGCATAATCTGCGCCAGAGCTAAAAGAGGCCGAATGGGACCCTTGTTTACAATCAGTTCCGAGGATCCTTGGCGCAGAGCTTTTAATACAGCGTCGGCTACTTTTTGCGGCGTAGAAGTTCCCAGCAGTCTGGGTGGATCAAGATGTCCGTCAAAGAACATGCCTGCCTCCGATATAAAACCCGGGCAGATGGAAGAAATAAAAACACCCTTGCCCGCCAGTTCCTGCCGCAGACCGTCAGTCCACATCACCAAACCCGCTTTGGAGGCAGAATAAATACTATTGTAGGCCACTCCTTTTCTCCCGGCCAGAGAAGCAATTGTTACAATATGTCCCTTGCCCCTTTTCACCATAGACGGTAGAATCAGGCGCGAAAGTTCCAGGGGCGCTAAAAGATTAGTATTTACAATCGAAGTCAATTCCAGAAAGCTCACGGATTCATAATTATTGTAATTCTCTATACCGGCATTATTTACCAGAATATCTATTTCACCGAATTTTTCGGCCGCGTCGACAAGATTCTTTAAATTTGAAGTGTCTGTTAAATCCCAGGGCAGAATGCGGCACGTCCGTCCCAAAGCCTTTATTTCTTCCTGTGTTTTTAATAATCCTGTCCTGGAGCGAGCTACCAGAATTGTGGTTATGTCCTGTCCGGCAAGAGTTTTGGCAATATATTGCCCAATCCCCCTGGAAGCCCCAGTTATTAAAGCTAGTTTTCCTTTTAGATTATTCATTGCAGCTCAGCCGAAATCGTCCGTAAAAACTCTAATAATTCTGTGGGATTCGAGGAATGTGGTTTATTATCCGGATCGAGAATATCTAAATCCAGTGCGCAATTAATAAAATCACCAGAATTAAAATAAGCCTGGGCGCGGGCCAGGCGAATATCACTATAATTAATACTTGTTTTATGTGAAAATTCATATGCAGGATTACTGTCCAGAAGTTCCGTGGCAAGGGCAATAACAACCGTGTATTTTCCGCGTATATTTTCAACTATCACTAATCCGGCTTGGGCATCCAGTATTATTGCAGAGGATAAAGAAAAATTCAGCACTTTATTAAAATCAGCAGAGGCAGTAGAATATTCCCTTAGAAAAGCATTAGACCAGCCGCTTCCAGTAAGTGATTCTGCATGCAGATTATCATATAATACATTTGTACTGGCGGTAACTGCAGCATCTTGAAAATTATTTAAAG
>JAZFSI010000117.1:0-4172 GCA_036446075.1 Fidelibacterota bacterium | reverse complement strand
GGAAAAGTTCTGCATAGGGAAGAAGAAATCCCCGCAATAGTCGCTTCGCTCCCAGCGGGGCAGGCAGAAATCAGAGGGGGAAAATGTGACGAGTGACGAGAAAATATTCTTTGAATATTTTCTGTGAGGAGAAAAATCATAGAAAACAGAAAACGAACCTTTCAAAGGTTCCGAACCTTTGAAAGGTTTAAATTGGATGTCAATCCATTCTTAACAGTGAAGAAGAAGTCCCCGCCATGTCGCTCCGCTCCCAGCGGGATAGGCAGAAGACAGAAGGGAAAATGTAAATGTTTAGTAGTTGATAATTTGTAGAAATAATTTTTTACCCGTCACCCGTCACCCGTCACTTGTTACAGGAAAATTCTTTTAAGAATTTTCCTTGTTACTTTTAAAAAATCAAAGATTTTTTCTTAATTCTTAAATTTAAAAACAGCCCATCGAACAATCCGTTTAGGAATAAGATTTAAGACCGGGATCAAAAAAGCCATCTGCCAGGGAAATACATAAGTTTTTACACCTCTTTCCACAGCCCGCTTAATTTTATCTGCGGCTTCCGGAGCCTGAAGCAGAAAAATTCTATAGCGGTTTTTTTCGATCATGGGAGTTTGGATAAAACCGGGGCAAATTGTAGTTAATTGAAGATTATATTTACTTAAAGTTATACGCCAGGAATCGGCCAGCATTCTTAGGGCTGCTTTTGAGGCAGAATAACCGCCGTGAAACGGGAGCGGCATAAACGCGGCTGCAGAACTGATATTTACCAGAATTCCTTTTCTTTTGTTTTTCATGGCAGGAATGAAGGGAGTTAATGTATTGATTACACCGAGAAGATTAGTAGAAATAATATTATTTACTGCAGCTGCATCTCCATTAATAATTGCATCTCCGCCGCCAATTCCCGCATTTGCATAAACTATATCAATACCTCCGGCTTTTTCCATGAATTTTTCGGCAGTTGATCTGCATTCAGCCTGATTTCGGACGTCAAGCTTAAATACATAGGGTATTCCTCCCAGGGATTTACATTCATGGGCCAATAATTTGAGTAAATTTTCACGCCTGGCAGCCAGA
This sequence comes from Fidelibacterota bacterium, assembly GCA_036446075.1. GTDB lineage: Bacteria > Fidelibacterota > Marinisomatia > Marinisomatales > TCS55 > JAZFSI01. The sequence goes on along the minus strand of JAZFSI010000117.1, from coordinate 3,101 downwards.
CCAAGAATGGCTCCCTGCCTGGCATATGACAGGGCCAGAGCTTTTCCCAGACCGGATGAAGCTCCTGTAATAAATATTATCTTGGGGCTGATTATCAATTTAAATTTTAATGAATATTTTTTTTCGATAAAGCCAGGCTAATACCAGCCACCACATGAAAACATGAAAAAGGGCGAATAATAAAGATCCGTTCAAATCGCCCGCCAGAGGCTGAAAAATAGTCTTATAAAGGTATGAATATCCTGAAATAATCCTGCCTTCAAAATCAAATTTGACCCTTAATATAGTTTTAACCCACATTCCGGAACCCACAAAAATAAAAATGGAATTTGTACCAAAAATTGCTAAAGGCAAGGCCCACTTCCGCCAATTTTTAAGATCAATAATCCAGTATAGGAAGGACAAAAACAAAACTGCGATCCCGCCCGTAAATAGAACATATGAACTCGTCCACAGCTGCTTATTAATGGGAAAAACCAGACCCCATATAAATCCCAGAATGATTAATAAAGCACCAAAAACTGCCATCCTTTGAACTGTATCCCGGCCGTTTTTGGATGTGTTTAACATAATGCCTGTCAGAAAACCCAACAGTACGGTAGCAGCAGCAGGCAATGAACTGAGCAGACCCTCCGGGTCAAAACGGATGCCTGTCCCCATCCAGAGATGACTTTTACCAAGTATAATCATATCAATGCGGCGTACTAAATTTGTTTCCAGCCCAAAAGGATCACTATGGGAATAAAATCCCCAGGCCAGTAATAAAAGCCAGTAGCCTGTTAGAATAATTAAAATGTATTTAATTATTCGGCTTATGTCTGCTTTTAAAACCAGCATTCCGGCTATGGCATAGGATATCCCGATGCGCTGTAGAACTCCTAAAATTCTGAATGAGGACCAGTCCCAGTTTTGACGAATAAAAGGAAATGCATTTAACAATAATCCAAATGCAAAAATTGTCACAGCCCGGCTTAAAATTTGTTTTCTGGCAGCCCCAACGGACCAATCCCCGTATTTTTGAAATGAGAAACACATGGCTGTGCCTGCGATGAACAGAAAAAAGGGAAATACGAGATCTGTCAGGGTACAGCCGTGCCAGGGTGCATGGGTCAAAGGTGGATAAACATGAGCCCAGGAACCGGGAGTATTAACCAGGATCATAAAAGCTATGGTCAATCCTCGAAAAGCATCCAGGGAAAGAAGTCTATTCTTCATTTAAGGCTGTTTCAAGATTAGAAATAGTCATGGTCCATATCCATGCAAATGCTGCCACGGCGATGGCTGTTAACAGAAATCCATTCCAGTAATTTCCGAAAATAAAGTGACCAATTGCAAAGGTTGTACCGTAAATCATGGCTGTTCCCGCTATCCAATTCTGTACAAATCCTTTGGTAACAGGTACTTTTGTTGGTATAAATCCGGCAGATATACTGCTCCACCAGCCGCCGGGCTGAACACGTTCGTAAAACTGTCTTAAAACGGAATCCGGTTCCGGTTTAGTGAAAAGAGTCACCAGGAGCCAGACAATTATGGATATAGGTACAATAATCAGGAGTTTATGATGCACCTGCAGGGGGAATCCGAATAATACAGGGGCTTTGCCAAACAAAGTGTAAACTTCTCCGGGCCCGATTTGAAAGGCTGCAATTGCCTCCAGGCCAATAGTTACAGTGATGGAAGTGATCAGGGCTGAGATTTCTGTCCAGGCGTTAATACGCCACCAGAACCAGCGCAATATTAAAACAGCTCCAATTCCTGCTCCCATGGCAAAAATGAATTCCCAGGCTTTTGATATGCTTTGCATTTTAAGAGCTACAAAAGCAGCGCCCACCATTAGAAATATTGTAATTATTCGGCTGATTAATACATAATGGCGCTGGGCCTGTTCTTTATGGGCAAATGTTTCTTCTTTTTTGATAAACCGTTTATATACGTCATTTATGAGATAGGAAGCTCCCCAGTTTAAGTGGGTATCGATGGTTGACATAAATGCGGCCAGAAAACTGACCACTAATAAGCCTTTTAGCCCGGGGCCTAAAAACTTCTGCATCACCAGTGGGTAGGCAGCTTTTTCACCAAGTTCCGATCCTGATATATCCGGGAATACCACAATTGAAACCATGGCCACAACAATCCAGGGCCAGACGCGCAGAGCATAATGAGCCGTATTAAACCAGAGCGTGGCCAGAAGGGCATGTCGTTCATTTTTAGCTGAAGACATGCGCTGAATAATATAACCGCCCCCGTCAGTACCATGGTGTGACCACCACATAACTGTAAGAAAAACCAAAAACTTTGAAAAGGGCGATTCCCAGAAAGCACGAGACGTAAATCCCGCATCAGGCACGGGCGGAATGAATTTGAGGGTATTGTCATGCACCAGTCCGGATCCTTTTAATTCTCCTATTTTTGCCAGAACAACGTCCATTCCGCCCACAGCATTAACTGCAATTACGGCCAGAATAATCGATCCGAACATGGCAATTGCAAATTGGACCAGATCTGTGACTACAACGCCCCAGAATCCGGACAGGAGCGCATATAAAAGAGCGATGATTACGCAGGCCCATACTGCAGTCCAGCGATCAATATTAAGCATTACGGCCGCCACGGAAGCCATGGCATTGATAACCCAGCCCATAACGATAAAATTATAAAGAATCGCAAAATATCCGGCCTTGAAAATTCTTAAAAATGCAGCCGGTTTTCCGCCGTACCTGATTTCCAGCAATTCATTATCAGTTAAAACCTCGGCCCGGCGCCATAACCTGGAGAATAGAAACACTCCCAATAAGCCGGAAAGAAGAATATTCCACCAGAACCAATTCTGCCAGATGCCGGGACCACGCACAAATTCAGTAATTGCCAGAGGGGTGTCTGCCGCAAATGTGGTTGCCACCATGGAAGTACCCACAACCCACCAGGGCAGTGTTCTGCCGGAGAGAAAAAATTCTTCTGTGCTGCTGCCGGCTCTTTTAGTAAAATAAATTCCTACGGATATGGAAAAAACAATATAAGCGATTATAATCAGCCAGTCAATTATCTGCAGGTCCATGTAAATCCTTTAATTATTTATAAATTTTTTTCAATTCTGTCCCGGG
>JAZFSI010000116.1:0-6507 GCA_036446075.1 Fidelibacterota bacterium | reverse complement strand
ATTTTTTTCTTTTGAGCCAGCTGTATCCATTCTTCGCATTCGGCAAAACCTCCCAGGAGACTGGGTTTTAATACCAGGAACTGGGGATTAATAATATTCAACAATTCTTCTTTCCGGGATTTTACCTGGAGCGGGATCAATTCTTCATCCAAGGCAATCGGAATAGGAGATTTTTCACAAACTTCGGCCAGAAGCTGTCCTTGCCCCGCTTTAAGGGGTTGTTCAATAGAATGCAGGTCGAATTCGGCCAGGCGGTTTAATTTATAAAAAACGTTCTTTTCTTGAAATGCTCCGTTGGCATCCACCCGGACTTCTAATTCAGAAGCAGGAAATCTAGAGCGGATTTTTTTTAAAATATCCAATTCAGCTTCAAAATCCAAAGCACCAATTTTCAGTTTCAGGCATTTGCAGCCCTCGGCCAGTTTTTTATCGATTTGATCCAGCATAACATTTTCGGGTCCCATCCAGATTAAACCATTTATTTTAATTGCCGAGGTGCCTGCCTGAAATTTTCCGGTTTTTTCATTATTTCCCTGCTTAAGGTCCATACGGGCCATTTCCAGAGCGAAGCGAAGAGCAGGGAATGCTGATAATTTTTGGTCTGCCAAAAGGTAAGATTCCGGATTCCGGCAAACTTTATCCAATACGGATTCTATCCTGTTAAAATCGTCAAGACTAAGTCCCTTGAGGGGAGCACATTCCCCAACTCCGCAGCGCCGGCCTTCATATAAGAATAAATACCACACAGTCCGGGTTTTCAATATTCCTCTGGAAGTACCCGCCGGCTGCTTGAATTTCAGTATGTATTTATTCCAGCTGGCTCTGATTTTCATTTTAAAAGTCCGTATTTATATTACCCGGATTAAAAATTCAAACTGAAAGCAAATATTATTGAAAAAACAAATGTATACAAGGCCTGTTTTTTCAGAAATGGATCGAATGCTTCAAAATCATAACGCCCTAAAATTTCCAGAGAATTTCTTAAGAATATGGGTAATGTAATTAAATAAAGAAAATTCATAAGCTTAGGTTGAGGATGATAGTAAAGGCTGAATAAAAAGCATAAAAACATGGGAGTCAGGTTTAGAAATAAATGGTATCTCTTTGCCGCCCTGAAACCGATTTGCACCACAAGGGTCCGTTTTCCTTGTTTCTTATCGGTCTTATGATCCCGCATATTATTTATATTTAATACCGCTGCCGTAAACATGCCCAGTGCTGATGCCGGCAGCAATAAAAGCCGGTCGACAGAATGAACCTGTAAAAAATAGGATCCAAGCACACCCAGCCAGCCAAAAAAAAGGAAAACAGCTATATCGCCATAACCCGCGTAACCGTAAGGATTTTTACCCATGGTGTATTTCAAGGCTGCGGCCATGGCGCTTAAACCCAGCAGGCCGAATATTATTTTTTCACTCCAGGCCCAAGGACTGGTTGCTGCCAGGATCAGCCCCACACCGGAAATAGAACATAATAATGAAACTAGAATCATGGCCGAAATCATTTTTGACCTGGAAATCAAACCTGCCTGCATAGTACGCTCCGGCCCAATGCGGTTACGATTGTCTACTCCATGGCTGTAATCTCCAAAATCATTGGCCAGGTTTGACAGAATTTGCAGAAACAAGGTGGTGATCAGGGTCAAACTAAAAATAAACCAGCTGAATTTTCCGGCTCCATAGGCCAGCCCATTCCCCATAATTATACAGGCCAAGGCCAGGGGCAGGGTGCGCAGACGAAATGCTTTTATCCAGTTTTTCATTAAGGAAATTTGGGAAATTTATCAAAATCCGGTTCACGCTTTTCCATAAAAGCGTCCCGGCCCTCTTTTGCTTCCTCGCTCAAATAATAAAGCAGGGTGGCATTTCCTGCCAATTCCTGAATTCCGGCCTGTCCATCCAGTTCCGCATTAAACGAGCTTTTAAGCAGGCGAATGGCCAGAGGAGATCTTTTTTTAATCTTTCCGGCCCATTCCAGAAAAGTTTCTTCCAGTTGCTCCAGAGGCACTATCTTGTTTATCAGCCCCATATCAAGAGCTTCACGGGCATTATATTGATCACCTAAAAACCATATTTCCCGCGCTTTTTTCTGGCCCACGGACCGGGCCAGATAGGAAGCGCCGAAACCACCGTCAAAAGAACCTACTTTGGGTCCGGTTTGTCCAAATCTGGCATTTTCCGCAGCTATGGTAAGGTCGCAGACCAGGTGCAGTACATGACCGCCGCCGATGGCCCACCCGGCCACTGCAGCAATTACCACTTTGGGGATGGAGCGAATGAGTTTCTGGAGATCCAATACATTTAAGCGCGGAACCTGATCTTGCCCTACGTAACCGCCGTGACCTCTGGCGCTCTGGTCTCCGCCGCTGCAGAAAGCCCGACCGCCCTCCCCTGTCAGAATCAGGACCTTAATGGATTCATCGTCCCGGCAAATTTGCAGGGCAGATATCATTTCTTCCACAGTTCCGGGAGTAAAAGCATTATGTTTTTCAGGTCGATTAATGCTGATTTTGGCAACGCCTTCAAATTTATCGAAAATAATTTCCGAATATGTATTTATGGTTTCCCATTTTTTTTTCCATTCCATGGTTCTACCTCGTTTTATTCATTTATTTAATTTTTTATAAAAACTCACGTTTGCCGCAGTTTCTGTAAAAATCTCCATAATTTCGCTGCGCCTTTCAAAGAATTGCTTAAGAGCAGATAATTCTACCCGATTGCTGACTTTAGTATAAGGCAATCCAAATTCAGCCGCCGTTAAACGTGCATCGCGTTCATGGGGAGTTGTAAACAGAGTCTTTAAATCACCCTGATTTGCAGGTCCCGTTATAAAATCAAAAATCCCGCCGCCTCTGTTATTTAAAATAATTATCTTAAGATTAGAGGGCAGTTTTCTATTCAGCCAGAGCGCGTTACGGTCATAAAGAAAAGCAATATCTCCCACAATTAAAGTATGGAGGCGCTTAGGATCTGCCAGGGCGTGCCCCATACTTGTACTCACCGTTCCATCAATACCGGAAGTGCCCCGGTTAGACCAGACCTCAACCCCAGGTTTATTTAAGCTGCAGAAATTCGCCAGCCTCACGGGCATACTGTTCCCCAAATGGAGGACAGAATTCCGGGGTATTGAATCTAAAATAGCAGTGACGGCGGAAAATTCATTATAAGCGGTCCGGGAAATCATGTTTTTTAGAGTTTGGCGGCACTGCCGGTTTTTTTCCAGGAGTAATTTTTTATACCCGGAAGATTGGAACGAAGTCCGGCGCAGCAGCAGTTTAAAAAAATCCCGGGGATCCATTGATATTTTTTTAGTTAAGCTTTTAAAAGGATCCCCGATCGCTCCCTGTCCAATATGCCAATGAGCGGAAGGTGTGTTTTTTCGCAGAAAAAGTTTAAGATTTTTTGATACTATTGACCTGCCGAAAGTCACCAGCAGATCAGGTTTTAACTGTTTATCGGCATTTTTAAAAATAAGATCTCCACATTTGATAACATCCTTAACTATATGCAGATTGCTGGTTACATCACCGATAACCGGTGTTTCTAATTGACTTAATAAATCCGTCAGTTCCGGAGATAATCTGCTCTGGCCGCCCAAAACGAGAATTTTTTTAAATAAATTGTCGTTTAAATCCAGGGTCTTTAAGGTTTTTAATCCAGGAGATGGATCCTGCTTTTCCAGAATTATATCCGGGCTGAATTTTATATCATCAGCATTCTCCGGATAAAAAGGTTCCCGTACCGGTACATTTATGTGCACTGGACCAGGACCCGGCTTTAATGCGAGCTCAAAAGCTGTTTGAGCCAGACGCCGTTTTTCTAATTTCGTTTTTGAATCCAGGCTGTAATCAAAGCTGCCCTTGACATGCGGTTCGTATAGATTTTTCTGGCGAATTGCCTGCCCGTCCCATTGATCTATCCATTCCGGTGGCCTGTCCGCAGTAAAAACCAAAAGAGCCGTATTTTGATAAAATGCTTCTGTTACAGCCGGAGCTAAATTCAAAGCGGCTGTACCGGAAGTACATATAACAGCTGCAGGGGTACCAGTCTGCTGTCCTATTCCAAGAGCTATATAACCTGCTGATCTTTCGTCACTTACAGAAACAATTTCGATAAGCGGATGTTTGCCGAAACCAAGTAAAAGCGGAGCACATCTGGATCCTGGACTCACAACAGCGAAGCGCACTCCGTACCGTACTGAAATTTCAGCCAGGTCATAAATGTTCTGGAGTGCAGAATATTCAGGGAGATCAGGCGGCTGAATCATTTTTTCCATTCATGGCGGCTAACAGTGTCTGGCATTTTAGATCTGTTTCGGCCCATTCGTCTTCAGGATTAGAATCATGCGTTATTCCCGCTCCGGCATATAAAACCACTCTTTTCCGCAATATCTGCATGCAACGCAGGTTTACATAGAGATTGGTTTTTCCGTTGATGTTCAAAGGCCCCAAAAAACCAGTGTAAAATTCTCGTTTTAGATCTTCATGGGCCAGAATAAACCTTAAAGCATTAAATTTGGGCATGCCGCACACAGCTGAGGTCGGGTGAAGAAGCTGCAGCATTACCGTACCTAATTCAGGGAAATTGGTTTCCTCCATATTAACAGTATATTCAGTTTTTAAATGGATCATGGTGCCTGCTCTGCTACTACGCGGGCCGGATTCTTCAAATTCCCGTAGACGGATAGTTTTAAATTGTTCGATAATGAAACGGCTGACCAGGGCCTGTTCTTCGATTTCTTTCTGATTCCAGACTGCATTCTTTAAATCCCCCTGAGCCGGGAAAGGTTTAGTTCCTGCCAGAGAAACAGTTCGGAATCGTTCATGGCCCAGTGTTTCAACCAGAAGTTCCGGGCTGGCACCCATCCAGGTTCCCCGCTCCGGGATTGAGATGAGGCTCACAAAGGCGTGGGGATGGGCTTTTTCGAGTTTATTGAATTGGTCCACAACGTTGAAATCGGGAGGCAGGGGCGAATCAAATGTACGGGCGGTAACTACTTTATCGAATTCTCCCAGCTCTATGGCTTTAAGGCCCTTATCGACCATGGCGATAAAATGCTGTTTCTGTCCGGAAATATCTGTGTCGGGCCGTAGGTTTAAATGATAGGGTATAGGTTGTTTAAGTCCGGTCCCCAGAGCTGCCTCGAAATCCCTCGGCAGCTGAATTGATTTCTCCTGATATAATTGACCGCCGCGATAGATCAGGTGGAGGCCCGGCCTGAGAGTAAGGGATTCATTTCCTTCCGGGCTCAAAAAAGGACAGACAGCAAATCCCGGTTCAGTTTTCTGAAGATTCAGGCGTCCCTTTAAAAGAGAAGTGGAAAAATCTGCTAATAAATGAACTTCGGTATCTGCGGGAGTTCTCCACAGAGCAACAGCAGCCTTTTCATTTATGGCGGCTCTCCATACTTGTTCCAAGCCATACCGGATTTTTGTTAAAGATATCATAGATTTTTATTTTCCGGAGGGTGGCTTAGATTTACTTTTAACAATTGCTACCGTCAATTGGCAGTTACAGACAAGATCTGCATTATCATTTGATATTTTAATATTCCAGACCTGGGTGGCTTTTCCCACATGTACAGGTACGGCCTTTCCATATACCCAGCCTGATGAAACACTTTTTAAATGATTGGCATTAACTGTTAAACCGACTATAATATCATTCGGAAAATCAATTTTAAAGGTAGCTCCGATACTTCCCAGGGTTTCGGCAAAGGCTACTGAAGCGCCTCCATGCAGCCTGCCCAGGGGATGTTTAGTACGCTGATCAACAGGCATCCTGCCCGTTATGAATTGATCACCAATATCCGTTATTTCAATTCCCAGATGTCCCACCATTGAATTTTTAGATCGAGCAATTATCTGTTCCATTATTTCTGCTTTTTTCATTCTTTTAATTTCCATGGTTAACTATTCAGTTATCTAATTTCAGACTAAAATTTAATTTTTATTTCAACCCTATATACAAAGTGCATATCCCGAATGTCAGAGGAATGGCCCGGATTTCCCTTAAACCTACCGAACTCATAAGTGCCATAAATTCACTACGGGTGGGAAAATTTATTATAGAATCACCTAAATATCCGTAAGCTGATGGATTTTTTGAGAATAAGCGGGCTATTTTGGGCAATACGCCCATTAAATAAAAACGATAGATGGAAAGTCTCAGTCCCGGTTCGGGAGTTGTCAATTCCAATATCATAACCTGCCCTCCCGGCACAACTATTCTGGTCATTTCCGACAGCGCTTTTACTTTTTGGGGAATATTGCGGATACCGAATGCCATGGCGCTTACATCAAAATAATTGGACTCAAAATTAAGGTCCGTAGCATCGCCCATTTGAATTTCTACCCGGCTGCCTAAATTTTCTTTGCTTATTTTTTTCTGGGCTTCTGCTACCATTTCGGGCACAAAATCAACGCCTGTAATTTTTATCCCCGCATATAATCGCGCACAATCCAGTGCCAGGTCTCCGGTTCCGGCGGCAACGTCCAGGAACCGTAAA
>JAZFSI010000115.1:0-2007 GCA_036446075.1 Fidelibacterota bacterium | reverse complement strand
CTGAAAGATGCGACAGGGGGCTTTAAAGCCTGGAGTGGAAACCTCCTTAAATCCATTGAATTAAGCAAGGTTCGGGCCGAAGGATATTCATTTCAAATAGAAATGAACTTCAGAGCCTGGATCAAGGGCAGTAAAATTATCGAACACCCCATTATTTTTATTGATCGCACGGTAGGCGAATCCAAAATGAGCCGTAAAATCATGCTTGAGGCCATTTTTATTGTCTGGCGGCTGCGTATTTGGAGAATATTCGGGTGGAACAGGTAATCTAATTGTATTCATATTTACCAGCCGGGAATTCCCGTTCTAATACTCAATAATGCAAATATTTTGATAATTATTAGAACGAAATTCATGTTTACCGGTTTTATTAAAAAAAGAGCTAAATTTGCCGTTCTCTGCTAATAAAAAAAAATGTCAAATTATTATTTAGATTTCGAAGAACCAGTAAAATTGATTGATACTCAATTAATAAAACTGAAATCAGAGCAAAACCCTTCAGCTGAAGAATTAAAACAAATTGATCTATTAGAAATAAAAAAGAAAAAAACCTTAAAAAAGATATTTGCTCATCTTTCCCGCTGGCAAAAAGTGCAGTTGGCCCGGCATCCTCAAAGACCTTATACTAAAGATTATATTAATTATATATCTCCAAATTTTATTGAACTGCATGGGGACCGGCATTTTGCTGACGATGCAGCTGTAATATGCGGTATTGGATCCCTCAACGGCCGCAGTGTGGCTTTGATGGGGCAGCAGAAGGGTCGAAATACAAAGGATAATTTAAAAAGAAATTTCGGTATGATGCGCCCGGACGGATATCGGAAATCACTACGCATAATGAAATTAGCCGAAAAATTTAATCTTCCGGTAATTACTCTGATCGATACATCCGGTGCTTATCCCGGGATCGGGGCCGAAGAAAGGGGACAGGGAGAAGCGATAGCCAGAAATCTATGGGAAATGTCCAAATTGAAGGTACCGATTATTTCTGTAGTAATCGGAGAAGGAGCCAGCGGAGGCGCTTTGGGCATTGGTTTGTGCGACCGCATGCTGATGCTCGAAAATACCTGGTATTCTGTTATCAGTCCTGAAGGCTGTGCCTCAATTCTCTGGCATGATTCCTTGAAAGCAAAAGATGCCGCTGATGCCATGCAGGTGGCCCCGATGGATCTCAAAAAAATGGGTATTTGTGACCGCATAATTAAAGAACCTTTGGGAGGAGCCCACCGTAATCAGAAAGAAACCATGGAAAACTTAAAGAATATTCTGATGGAAGAAATTAATGAATTTGATGGGATTGATCCTCGGGAATATTTAGAAAAACGTATAGCCAGATATGAAAAAATGGGTGTTTATACGGAAAGCTGATGTATATTTTTTCCAGTTCAATAAAAGTTTTTTACCGGGACGTAGATCAAATGGGTGTAGTTTATTATACCAGATATTTTGAATATTTTGAACAGGCCAGAACTGAGTTATTCAACTCTATTGGTCTTAATTGGTCCGAGATTGAAAAAGATGGTTATTATTTACCCGTTGTATCAGCGTTCTGCAAATATAAACGGGGGGCAGAATTTGAAGATAAACTATTAATAAAAACAAAATTAATGGAAAAGCCCGGAGTACGGGTAAAATTTGACTATGAAATAATCAGAGAAACCGACGAACTGGCGTTGGCCGCCGGGTATACAATGCACGGATTTACGGATCATAATGGTAAACCTGTCAGGCCTCCCACGTATTTTCAAAATGCGTTTAAAAAGTATTTTTAATCTGATTAATGCCTGAATATTAATTCAAGTGAGGATAATTGAAATGAAAAAATATCTGTTTTTGGGAATTTTACTCTTTATGGCAGGATGTGAAAAAGAACCAGTTTTTCCATGGGTAAAAGGTCCCCTGTCCAATATTTTAGAAAGAGCGGAAAAGGATCTTGTTTTAGTCGATTTTGAGACGGATTGGTGCAAATGGTGTAAAGTTCTGGATGAAAATACTTATCCCGAC
>JAZFSI010000114.1:0-4173 GCA_036446075.1 Fidelibacterota bacterium | reverse complement strand
CTAGTGGCATTATTTAAGGCAGTCGTTGAAGTAACCGGCACCGCTCCCGGCATATTGGTTACACAATAATGAACAATACCATCCACTTCATAAGTCGGATTTTTATGGGTTGTCGGTTTACAGGTTTCAATACAGCCGCCCTGGTCCACGGCCACATCAACTATCACGGATCCCGGCTGCATTAAGGACAGCATGGCACGGGAAACCAATTTTGGGGCTTTTGCCCCCACAATTAATACTGCACCAACCAGCAAATCTGTTCTTTTTAATAAATTCCGTACATTATATTGATTGCTGTAGATGGTACGGACATTTTTCGGCATGATTTCATCAAGATAACGAAGCCTATTCAAATTTACGTCCAGAATGAACACGTTTGCGCCCAGACCGGCAGCAATTATGGCAGCATTGGTACCGACAACACCTCCGCCTAGAATAGTAACGTTCGCCGGCTCAACTCCGGAAACGCCTCCCAGCAGAATACCTTTTCCACCATGAACCCTTTCCAGAAACTTGGCCCCTTCCTGAACTGCCATGCGGCCGGCCACTTCGCTCATGGGTACCAGAAGGGGTAAACTATGATCTTCGAGCATTATGGTTTCATAAGCAATGGCTGTGGCACCGGAGTCACGAAACGAGCTGGTTAATACTTCATCAGCAGCAAAATGAAAATAAGTGAACATGGTTTGGCCCTGGCGAAGTTTTTCAACCTCCTCGGGCTGGGGCTCTTTGACTTTAACAACTAATTCAGCATTATTGAATAATTCCGCTGAAGTCTGCACAATTCTGCACTTGACGGTTTCATAATCCTGATCTTTGAATCCACTGGATAAACCAGCATTTTTCTCGACCAGAATTTCATGCCCCGTCTGGGTTAAATCCAGAGCGACATAAGGAGTAAGAGCCACCCTGTTTTCATTGAGCTTGATCTCTTTGGGAATACCAATAATCATTATATTCCTACTTTTTAATATCTCCGTTTTCTAAAAGGTTTCCGTCCTCTATTGGAAGAGTCATTCCGATTGTCCCGGGGAGGTCGCTCAACATAACCCTCCGGTTTGGGTAAAAGAGCTTTGCGGCTGAAATCCAGACGTCCCTGGTCATCTATTCTTTTTAACTGCACTCTCACCTTATCTCCGGTTTTTACTACGTCTTCAACTCTTTCAACCCTGTTCCATTCGAGTTCAGAAATATGAATCAGCCCTTCTCTGCCGGGAGCAAATTCTACAAATGCACCGAATGTCATTAAGCGCGTGATAGTTCCGTCAAATTCCATACCGGCTTCCGGTTCCATGGTTATGGCGCGAACTATTTCGATTGCTTCTTCGCAGCGCACCAGATCCATACCGGAAACTGTTACAATACCTTCATCATTTACATTTATATCACATTCGGTATCAGCGATTATTTTTTTGATATTTTTACCGCCCGGCCCAATTAGGCCGCCGATCTTTTCCGGGTTAATCTGAATAGAGAGGATTTTAGGTGCATACTTAGACATTTGTTGAGCTTCCGGCAGGGATTCGTACATTAAATCAAGAATATGCTGCCTGCCGTCTTTGGCTTGTGCCAGCGCTTCTCTAAGAAGATCAAAAGATATGCCCTCAATTTTTAAATCTAATTGGATGGCAGTAATACCTTCACGAGTACCCGCTACTTTAAAATCCATGTCTCCCAGGTGATCTTCTGCTCCCAGAATATCACTGATGACAGCATGACGTTTTCCATCCGCAATTAATCCCATGGCTATACCGGCCACGTGTCCCTTGGTTTTAGCTCCTGCATTCATCAAAGCCAGGGATCCGCCGCAGACTGTGGCCATGGATGATGATCCGTTAGATTCCATGATTTCTGAAACAATCCGAATTGTATAAGGAAAATCATCATAATCGGGCAGGATCGGTTTCAAGGCTCTTTCTGCCAGATTTCCGTGGCCGATTTCCCTCCGGCTGGTAAAACCAATTCGGCCGGTTTCACCGACACAATAGGGAGGAAAATTATAATGCAGCATGAAATTCTTTTTTGTGTCCAGATCCATGCTATCGATAATTTGTTCATCCCGGGGTGTTCCCAGTGTTAATACTACAAGTGCCTGGGTCTCTCCTCTGGTAAACAGGGCAGATCCATGAGTTCTCGGCAAAAAACTTGTATCAATTGTAATCGGTCTGATTTCCGTAGTTTTGCGTCCGTCACTGCGTTTTCCCTGTGCTAATATTTGTTCACGAAAAGAAAATTTCAAAAGATCATTTACATAATTTTTAATTTCTTTTTCCGATTCTGGGAATGATTCTTCCAAATCACCGGCGGCTTTTTCATGAATTAAGGAAATGGTTTTTTCTCTTTCCTTTTTATCGGCAATTTCAATGGCTTTCTGCACTTCATTTCCGATTAGGGAATCCACTGCCTTTTTTAAATCCTCATTTTCTTCCGCGTCAGGTATTTCCCGCTTTTCAACTTCACAATCAGCTAATACCAATTTCTGCAATGCTATTATTTGTTTGATATATCCATGGGCAAATTCAAGGCTGTTTATCAAATCCTCTTCAGAAACGTTATCTGCCTCGCCCTCTACCATAACAATCGTCTTTTCATTTCCGGATACAACAATTTCTAAATCAGATTCTTCGATTTGAGTTCTGGTCGGATTTATAAGAAATTCCTGATTATTACGCCCTACCCGGACTGAAGCAACCGGTCCGTTCCAGGGAATATCTGAAATCATTAAGGCGCATGAAGCGCCTACTCCGGCCAAAACATCTGCCATATTTTCGCCATCGCTGGATAAGGTCGTGATTATAACCTGGGTTTCGCAATTAAACGATTTAGGGAAAAGAGGTCTGATTGGACGATCAGTCAAACGACTTGTCAGAATTTCGCGCTCTGAAGGACGTGCTTCGCGTTTAAAGAATCCCCCCGGTATTTTTCCGCCGGCGTAGTGCCGCTCCCTGTATTCCACCTGAAGAGGAAAGTAATCTATATCTTCCCGAGGTTCTTTAGCAGCGTTAACTGCTGTTAGTATGGTTGTATCTCCGTAGGTCACTATTACGGAACCGGCTGATTGTTTTGCCACATGTCCGGTACTTATGGACATCATTCGCCCACCTATTTCAATTTCGTGTTTTACCATCATTTTCCTTTTAATCTATTTCAATTTCGATTTATTATTTATGAGCGACGTATTTTTAATCCTTGAGTCACCGACATATAAGATTCAGGGTTTGTTTTAAACAGATATTTTAACAATTTCCTGCGCTGTGCAACCAGCAGAACCAATCCACGTCGGGAATGGTTGTCTTTTTTATGTATTTTAGCATGCTCGGTTAATTCTCGAATTCTCTGAGTCAATAAAGCTACCTGGACCTTAGTGCTGCCTGTATCTTTTTCATCTTTTCCAAATTTTTTGATTATATCCTGATTTTGTTCCTTGGTCAATGGCATTAATGCCTCCTAATTATATTTTTTTAACAAGTCTAAACAAGTCTTTTTATCTATTATTAATTGTTTTACTAATGCTTGCGGGTTGGAAAACTTTTGCTCATCACGGATTCTCTCTAAAAATTCTACCGTGATTATATTATTATAAAATCCATCCAGATTATTTTGAAAAAAATTAACTTCCATCACAAATTCTTTTTCCGAGAAGGTAGGACGGATGCCTAAATTACACATACCATAGAGATTATTCCCATTAATCCTTCCCCTTGTAAAATAGACTCCATGGGCAGGAATCAGCTGATTATTGTTAACAGGAATAAAATTTGCTGTAGGAAAATTCATATTTTTTCCCCTCCCCGATCCGTGTACAACTTTGGCCTCAAATCCATAAACCCAGCCTAATTCAAACGAGGCTCGCCGCACATACCCTGATTTAATCAATTCCCGAATATGGGTACTGGAAATAATAACATCTTCATCACTTATCGGACCGACTACCTCAACTTTAAATCCATTTTTTAAACCGAAGGATTTCAAAAATTTTGAAGATCCCCCCCGGTGATGGCCGAAATGATGGTCATACCCAATAATTACGTGAGATGGTTTAAATTTTTTAACTATTATATCACTTAAAAAATCAAAAGCGCTGATATTTGAGAATTTCCTGTTGAATGGAATTACCAATACGGCATCCAGTCCAAATGAATCAAGCAGTTCGAGTTTTTTATTTATGTCCAT
>JAZFSI010000113.1:0-28002 GCA_036446075.1 Fidelibacterota bacterium | reverse complement strand
TCGTCACCCGTCACCCACATTTTCCCCTCTGATTTCTGCCTGTCCCGCTAGGAGCGAAGCGACGATGGCGGGGACAACTTTCACCACTCGTAACACTTAACTTGTCACTTCTAACTGAAAAATTCTACGAATTTTTCAATCCTGTTCCCAGGCCGGGCACAACAATGATTTAAAATCACAAAAAGAGCAGTGGAAACCTTTTTTTGCAGGATATTCTCCATTTTGAATTTTCTGTCCGGTGTCAATAATCTGCGAACGTACGGTTTCCAGTTCTTCTCCTGTGAAAGAATGTAATTTCAAGGGATCATTTATTTCCCTCAAAAAGAAAAGTCCCCCAAATTCCGGCCTGCCTCCGAATTCCTGATCATCCTGCTGCAGGAATATACTGTATATTGCCAGCTGTAGACTATTTTTAGGAAGTGTTGGATTTTTTCCGGTTTTATAATCAATGACTCCGAAGCCCTTTTGACCAAAATCTATTCGATCTATTTTCCCTTTTATTGTGATTTCTTCAATCTTAAAGGAGAAGCTATATTCTCTCGCTGCTATCCTGGGGGGATTTATTTTAATATATTCGAAATAACGATGCAGGAGATCAAGGCCCTGCTGTTTAAAATTTTCTTCCCGGGAAGAATAATCAAAATTCTTACTGTCCCAATTCTCTTCCAGCAAATTAACTAGATATTTCTCCGACTCCTCGGAATTTTCAGCATGAAACTGTTCTAATACTTTATGGATTATATTACCGAATACCAATTGCGGCTTTTCGGTTTTTTCCGGGATTTTATCCACATTCGCCAGGCGGTATTTTAAGGGACATTGATGATACGTATCCAGCGAGCTGGCCGAAAGAAACAACTGATTTGATCTGTCCGGAGTGAATTTACCTTTTAGTTCAGTCTGCATTTCCTGTTCCCAGCCGGATTCCCCCCAGGTTAAAATTTCCTTTTTTTCTATTTCTGATAATCGTTCCAGTCTTAATAACATATTTTTTGCTATTTTAAATTGGTCTGTTGACAAGGCATTATTAAGTCTGGCCTCATACTTTTGTCTGATTTCTGCATGAGTATTAGGTTCCCCAGGCTGTAATTTAGATTCCATAGTGATCTCCTTTATAAAACGGGGCGGTAAATCATATCTGATGAATTTTGAAGTTCTTTTTTTCGGCGCCAGAATGAATAATCTTTCCTTGGCCCTGGTGAGGGCTACATATAAAAGCCGCCGCTCTTCCTGGGTATGGCCCTCTTTGGCAGAGAGGGCTGTTGCATTATTGTACGGCAGCCAGGAGTCAGGAGGGCCGGTCAGAAGTTTACCGGTGATGAAATTTAAAGGAAAACTCCCGGCCTGATTATGAGGAATAAACACTACGGGAAATTCAGCTCCTTTTACACCGTGAATAGTCTGCACTAATACCCCACCCCGGCGATGGATAAAAACGGGGTAAATTGTCTGCATTGAACCGGCGTTTTGCAGAGTATCCATATACTTTACAAAAGCTTTTAAAGATGGATCCTCTTCGTGACTTTTTGAAAATTTTTGTGATTTTTCCATAAATTTTGCGGCATTTATAATTGCTGTCTGGTCATTGAGTTCGTAATTATCCATATAAGGACGAATTAGTTTTGTTTTTTCACAAATAGACCAGACCATATCCGCCCCGTTCTTTTTTATATTTTCTGCTTTTAATGTGTCAATTAATTTAAGCGGCAGGCGCAGCTTTTCCTGCAAATCAGAGGAATATAAATCAAAATGCTTCAGGATTAAATTCAAGCGTGATTCCGGGTTACGCTTATGAAATCCGCTGAATAATGAAAAAAGTGATCGTCCATCAAGAAAATGTTTCAGAATACGGTGCAGGGCGCTATCGGCCAAACCGGAATCAGCGATTAAATGGCACCAGGACATGAGATCTCTTATCAGGGGTATCTGGAAATATTCAATTAAATAGGCTGTGACTGGTATATGGGCATTTTTAAGAGTCCCGGCTAAATCCTTAACCTGGTTTCTTGTACGGCATAGTACTGCCATGTCATGGTAGGCATAAGATCCGGCTTCTCCCAATTCCTGTATTTTTTCAACAATGAATTCGTGCTGTGCGTTTTTATTGCCCCAAATTAATTCCGGCAGAGGTCCAGTGCGGTTTTTAAAAGGTTTTAATATTTTAGGAACCCGTTCCCGGTTCTGTGCTATTATTTCATTGGCTGCCTTAAGTATTTGAAAATGTGATCTAAAATTCTCCTCCAAAGAAATTTCCTTATAATCTTTAAATCGTTTATATCGAGATCGAAATTCATTAATATTATAGGCACTGGCACCTCTGAAAGTATAAATAATTTGATCGTCATCGCCGACGACAGTAATGCTGCCGTGTTTATCGGCAATTAATCCTATAACCTCATTTAAGGCAAAATTATTATCCTGGAATTCGTCTATGATTATATGTTCGTATTTAAGTGTCAGGTCAGATAAAATACCCGGATCTGTTTTGATTAGTTCGTGACATTTTGAAATCATATCACCGTAATCTACTCGATTTTGTTTTCTTTTTAACATTTGAAAAATTGGAAAAATGCGTCTCAAATCGTTAAGTTGAGAAATTGTTTCCGAAGTAAATAATATTCCATCTTCCCGGGGATTATCCCAGGCTGATAAATCTATAATTTCGTCCCGGATACGGTTAAAAAACGGGATAAAACTTTTAATTACAGCCGAAACAGGATCCCTTGGAAATTCTTTTGAATCAAAGGGACCAAATGAGTCAAAATGATTTAACAGGAGATAAACGGCATCTCCATCTTCCATCAATCTGGGAATTTTATTATTTTTATAACCGAATTTTTTAACAATATTAAAACAAAATGCATGGAATGTACTGACGGTGATACCGGCGGCCCGGGATCCTATTTTATCTAATATTCTGGCTGATAATTCCTGGGCTGCTTTTTCCGTATAGGTAATGGTAAGTATCGTATCAGCAGGAATTTTCAATTCTGTAATAAAATAAACAAGGCGCTGGATGAGTGTCCAGGTTTTACCCGTTCCTGCACCGGCCAGAATCATGAGCGGCGCCGGCGGATGTTCAATGGCTCTTTTTTGAGCCTGATTAGGTGTAAAACCCGAATTCAATAATGGCATGTGGTAAATTTATGCTAATTAAACGCTTGGGAGAAGCCGGAAATCATAGGGGAGAGAAGAAGTTCCCGCCACTGCCGCTACGCTGCTGCGCTCCTAGCGGGACAGTCAGAAACCAGAGGGCAGAGTTCAGAGGGAAAATAGTTACATGTTACGAGTTAGCAGTGAGGAGTAAAAAAGATATTGATGGAAAAATGTTTTACCAGTCACCCGTTACAGAAAAATCTCTGATTTTTCTTGTCACCCGTCACTCCTTCAATGAGCAGTGAGCAGTTAAGGGTGAAGAAGAAAAAAAGTCAGTAGTAAATAGTATTTGTATAGAAAGGATTTTACCCGTTACCCGTTACAGAAAAAATCAGAGATTTTTCTCGTCACCTGTCACTTATTTTAATTAACCCGGGACTTGAGTTAGTGGTACTTAGCGCAACTGATTTAAGGATTGGGAACTGCTAAAAGATTGGTTTTCCTTTTTAGGAATGAAAATCAAATGGGTTGTCCGATAATGGATGTAATACCTTCCAAAGTCATTTTTTTACGCTTTTTAATCACCACCCTTGCCAGCTGTGCCAGATTTTCTTCCTCCAACAGGGTACGAATTTGTTTTCTGATGGGTTTCCATTGATGATGGAGCGGGCAGGGGGCATCATCGGAACAATAATCCAGGCCGATTACACAAATATCTTCTTCCGGTGGAGGTCCGTCAATTGCAAATACAATTTGATTAAGCAGGATATCCTCGGCGGAGCGAGCAAGTTTTAATCCGCCGTTGCGGCCGCGTACGGCAAACAATAGACGCTGTTTAACCAGACTTTGCGCTATTTTTGCTAAAAATTGTTGAGGTATTCCGTAGGCTTTGGCAATTTCACCAACCATGACGGGTTTGGGGTCATTTTTTTCAGCCAGGTAAATCATAGCCTGAATGGCGTACTCTGCGGATTTTGAATATAACATTTTAGGAGTCCATTATCTTTTTCAGAAAGTAAGGGTAGATTATAAATACAATCAAGACTTTGTTGAAATCATGAAAAGAATCAGGACAAATGAGAGGAATAAAAGGAGAAGATCAAGGCGCAAAACAAAGATCGACGATTCCATGCTTATGCGCCAATTCCAAAAACGGAATGTCCCCCGCTCAAGAATCATCAATCCTTGTTAAACGCGGTTCTATCTTTAAATTTATTGACTTTAAATCAATAAGCAATTATCAAAATCTTGAACAAGAAATGAGCATGCTGTAAAAGAGTTGAACGTTTTAAGGCAGTTCCCTTCTTTTCAATCCTTTTTTTGTTATTTATCATTTTTAATAATTCGACGATTATTTTAAAAGTCGAGGTAAATAATAAAACAGCAGAAAAAGATTAAAAAACCCATTTCCCAAATCAAAAAATAAGTAATTGCTGAAGGCCAATTTTCAAATAACTTAAAGCAGATAAAGCAATGCGAATATACATATATCTAATATAAAATTACAAGTCTATATAAGGGACAGGTCAACAGAAGAAAGCCATATTCTCGGAATTAAACTTCGGATGCGTACTGTATTTTTAAGACTGGATTCAGCTTTGGGTATACTGTAATTATGGGTTACATTTAACTTCAATCTGAATCATTTTACCAATCTAAAAACCCATTAGTATGTCTGGCACGGCATTCTAAAAAAAGGGGGCATAAGTGAATCCATTTTTCAAAATATGTATTTTATCCGCCGGTCTTTCTTTTGCAGGAGATTCTTATCATGCTACTCCTGACCGGACCTTTGATATGCATCACAGCAGAATCGAATTATCCATTAATGTACAGGATGAATCCCTAAAAGGCCTCGTAACCCATACCCTAACTCCTTTTAATACAGATTTTTCTGTGATATCACTGGATTGTAACGATACTGAAGTTTTAAAAGTTTATCTGGCTGACAATAAAGCTTTGGATTTTGAACAATACTCTGGAAAATTATGGATTACTTTAGACCGGACATATGGTCTGAAAGATACAATTTCTGTCTCAATAGAATACAACTCAAATCCAAAATTGGGTTTGTATTTCGTACACGCAGATTCAGTTTATCCCGATAAACATGAACAAGCCTGGACTCAGGGAGAACAAATGGATAACCATCATTGGGTACCACTGCATGATTATCCGAATGATAAAGCTACTTTTGAAACAATATTGACGGTAGATAAACCTTTTACAGCTGTATCCAACGGTGAACTCGTGAATATCCTGGACAACGGTGAAACCCGCACCTTCCATTGGAGAGAAAATCATGCCATGGTAAGTTATCTAATTTCGTTTGCCGTTGGTGAATATAAAAAAGTAGAGGATAAATCAGGTGATTTGCCTGTGAATTACTGGGTGTATCCCGAACATACACGGGCAGATGCCTTACGATCATTCGGTAAAACCCCCCAAATGATAAAGGTTTTTAATGAATCTTTGGCCTTCGATTATCCCTATGAAAAATATGATCAGGTTTTGGTTGAAGATTTTATGTGGGGAGGTATGGAAAATATTACACTTTCACACCAGACTGATAGAACCATGCATCCGGAAACAGCTCGCCCCAATTTTACCAGTGACGGCCTCGTTGCCCATGAATTGGCACACCAGTGGTTCGGTGATTTATTAACGACCCGAAACTGGGCTAATATCTGGCTGAATGAAGGATTGACCTCCTTCATGGAATTAATCTGGGTTGAAGCGGAAAAAGGTCGGGATGAAATGGAATATTATCGTTACGGTGATCTGAAAAGCATGTTAAGGGCAGCCAACTATGATCCCCGGCCCATGGTGTATTTTGAATACGATAATCCTAATAATTTATTCAACGCCAATGTATACGCTAAAGGCGCCATTATCATGAATTTGCTCAGAGATTATCTTGGTTATGAAAGTTTTAATCGCGGATTAAGAAAATTCACCATAGATAATGCCTATAAAAATGTTGAAACAAATGATTTGAAAAAAGCATTTGAAGAATCGACCGGGCAAAATTTATTCTGGTATTTTAATCAGTGGGCTTATAAAAAAGGCCTGCCGGAATTGAAAGTTACTACCCGTTATGACCGGTCGAATAATAGATTGATAATGGTCATCAAACAAACACAGGATATAGAAGAAAGCTCATTATTTAAATTACCTATGACGGTATTAATAGATGATGGAAAAATAAGCAGGCATTCTATCGTTTTTGATAAATTAAAAGATGAATTTTCATTTTCCTGTTCCCGGCCGCCCCGTTTAGTTGTCCTTGATGAGGGTCTTAAAACCCCAAAAATATTAGACTTTAAAAAATCAGATAAAGATTTGATTTATCAATTGGAAAATGCTCCCCATGTGCTGGACAGAGTGTGGGCTGCGGTTGAACTTGGCAAGGGGAGCCCCGGCAGGAAAGTAACTGATGCATTAATAAATAGTATGGAAAATGATCCATTTTGGGGTGTCAGGAAAGAGGCAGTAAAGGCATTTGGAAAATTAAAACCTAGAGGAGGAGCGACCA
The DNA here is from genome assembly GCA_036446075.1 of Fidelibacterota bacterium. Lineage (GTDB taxonomy): Bacteria > Fidelibacterota > Marinisomatia > Marinisomatales > TCS55 > JAZFSI01. Next base: position 21,371 of record JAZFSI010000113.1, on the reverse strand, counting down.
AGATTTTGGCTTTAGCGTTCGAAGAAGACGCCAGAGTATGGCGGGAAAGGATAAAAGCACTGGGTCTATTTGGAGAAAATTCTGAAGTTTCCGCTTATCTGGTTAATATTTTAGAAACAGAAAATAAAGATTATATTCTAGTCGAAAGCTTAAGCGCTCTAATTAAGACCGATCCCCAAACAGCTCCGGAATGGATAACATGGGCATTAAGCAAAGATTCCCATGGTGATATTTTAAGGCGCCGGGCCATAAAATTCCTGGGAGACGATAAAACGGATGAGAATCTTAAAGAATTAATTTCCAGGGCGGATTACGGCGGAACTACCTGGAGGGCACGGAGTTATGCAGCCTATTATCTACTCGGATTCGTGGAAGATTATCCGGAAACTCTGGATTGGTTTAAGAATAACCTAAATGATCCCAACCGTTATATAAGGGGAATTTGCATTGATGCCATTGGAACAAATGGAAATAAAAAAGACATTGCTTTATTATTGGACTTGGACAATCCCTTTCACCAGAATAAAATTGACAAGGCCCTTAAAAAACTCCAAAATCCAAAAAAATCCAATCGATATTCAAAGAGGAAATAGAATTTTCTAAAGGTATCAGTAAAAGTCCTGATAAATTTCTGAAGTGATTCTCTGTGCTGAAAATTATGAATCTAATTAAAATTTTCCCCTTTTAATTTATTTCATGCTGCAGCGGGAACAAACTGTTCTGGTTATTGTGGACGTCCAGAAGAAACTAGCCGATCTAATGTATAAAAAAAATGCTTTGTACCATAATCTGGTATTGCTGATAAAAGGTGCAAAATTGCTGGGACTTCCTATTATCTGGATGGAGCAGGTACCTGAAAAACTTGGACCAACCATCATTGAAGTGCGGAATTTGTTAAAAGATCAAAATCCAATTAAAAAGAGCGCATTCAGCTGCGCTGAAAACGAAGAGTTTCTGGAAAGAATTGAGCTGCTTAACCCACATGCTGTAATATTATGCGGTATTGAAACACACGTATGCATTTATCAGACAGCGGCAGACCTTTTAAAACGGGATTTTCATGTTGAAGTGGTCGCTGATGCTGTCAGTTCCAGGACAGAATTCAATATGCAGATGGGCTTGGATCGCATAATGCTCGACGGAGGACTGCAAACAAGTGTTGAAATGGTTTTATTTGAACTGCAGGGTCGTGCAGTAGGCGATGAATTCAGAGCCCTCATAAAATTAATCAAATAATTCTTTTTAGAATAATTCAAACAAAAACAAATAAGGATACTGTAATAATGAACAAAAATATATTAATCACGGCCCTGGGACTGATTCTGGTATTCAGCGCTTGCAGCGGGAAAAAAGATACTGCCGGTGAGAAAGAAGGTAAAAACACTCCAAAAGCCGTGAAAATGGAAAATATGGCTGCAGAATTTTATTATGTCTGTCCCATGGAATCTCATAAGCATATAACCTCCGATAAAGCAGGTCCTTGTGAAACCTGCGGCATGCAGCTGGTACAGGCGGTGCCTGTAGATTCGGAAGATGCGGAATTTTACGCCTGCCCCAGGTCCGAGCATAGTCATTTAAGGTCCGACAAACCCGGAGAATGTGCAGAGTGCGGATTGGGACTGCATGCCATGAAATTGAAGACTATTTAATTCAACTGGAAAAGGCGAAACTAACTGTTTCGCCTTTTTTTAAAATGGAACGGGGAAATTTTAATTTAATTTTAATCATGGAACGAAAATGAAAATAATCTGGTTGACGTTTATTACGATTTTTGTGGCTGAACTTGGAGATAAAACACAATTAGCAGTTTTGGCTTTAAAAGGGAAGGGCTATAATGGTTTAGAAATATTTCTGGGAGCTATGCTGGCATTTGCAATTTTAACATTGCTTGCCATTTTGGTCGGCCAATGGCTGCAGGGTATTATTCGCCCTGCGCTAATAGAAAAAGTCGCAGCTGTAGGATTTATTGTTGTGGGTGTATTAATGTGGTTTGAAATTCTCTAAATTTCATTAATATCATAGTTGTATTCGCCATAATGCAATTGAAATTAAAAACTGCCCCGCATTCCACGATTTTGTAAATTCACTCAAATTTTATGACTAATCTCTTCAGATGGATCACCCGTTTTATAATAATCTGCCTGCTGGCCGGAACCCTGCCTGTAGAGCCTGGCGCCGCTCTTAATGCTCAATCCGGAAAAAAAGCAAAAAAGGTTTCTTCCGGCAAGAAAAGGCCGGTCAAAAAGAAAACAACAAAAAAACAAAGCGGGAAAAAATCTTCAAAATCTACAGTAAAGTCCAATTCTTCAAAAGCTGCGGCCTACACAAAAAGAGGTATCACCAAAGCTAAAAAGAAGGATTTTAAAGGAGCCCTGAAGGATTTTCAGCGGGCTTATAGACTTAGTCCTTCTAAATCAAATAAAAAAAGAATCCAGCAATTACAGGCCATCTTAAAAAAGTCCAGTTCTAAAAAATCTCTGGCCGCTGCTGGAAAATCCGGTGTTAATCCAATTAAAACTCCCGCGATTGTAAATACAGTTGATTTTGTCAGTGAAATATACGGTATAACCCAGGCCTTTGACGCAAGTTCACGCAATCTTCTGAGAGCAACATCCTATTTGGAGTCTCCGCAAGGAAAGAAAGTAACTACTCTGGAGCGCAGATCGAAACCATCCACTCAGGATTTGGAATCAATGGTGAGAAGAGAACCTAATGATACACGCCTGCAAATTGATTTGGCGCGGCAATATGAAAATCAAGGACGTCTTGAGGATGCAAAGTATATTTATTTGCGATTGGTTTCTCAGGCTTCTTATAATCCGGATTTTCATTTTCACCTGGGATCATTTTATGCCCGGTTTAATCAATTAAATAAAGCTCGCCAATCCTTTGATGAAGCCTTGGATTATAAACCGGATCATGCTGCTACTCTGGATGCCATGGCTATTTTGTTCGGTTCGGAAGAAAATAAATTATTAAGTGCTGAAGTTCTGAACCGATCCGCCGGTTTGGATCCTGAAGGTCCGGCCCGCAGAATTTCACTAATCCGTAGTAAATTGGGCGAGGAAGAATTTAGTTCAGCCCTTAAATTGGCAATCAGCGGTCAGGATTTATTTCCAGACCACAGCAGCTTTATTTTTTTAAAAGGCAAAGCTTACGATGGTTCCGGAAATTATGGGAAAGCCAAGTCTGCGTTTCAGGAGTCCATAAAAAAAGATCCTGAATATGTAGAATCTTATTCAGCCTTGGGGGACTTGTATTATTCCAGAGGTAAATTCATTTATGCTGCTCTTTCTTATAGTGATGTTGTGCGTTTAAACCCAAATGATACAGAATCCCGCTTTAAACAGGGATTAAGTTATTTTAAAGCCGATGAATGGGGTTATGCAGCCGCTGCCTGGGAAGATCTGCTGCATTACGATCCGCACCATAAAAACGTACGAAAATATCTTCCTCAGGCTTATTATATTCTGGCTGTCGAATATAATCGCTTAAGTGAATCCGGTTTGGGCCAGGCCTCATTTCAAAAAGCGTTAAGTATTAACCGTGATTCAGGTGCGTGGCTGGCCGGTTCAATGGGAACTCTGGGACAATATTACCGTGAGCATAAAATGTATCGGGAATCTCTGGCAGCTTTTCAGGAAGTAATTGAACTGAGACCCCGCGATGCTGATGCATATTTGGGACTGGGCATTACATATTGGAAAATGAATGAACAGAAATTGGCCCGCGCCGCCTGGCAGCGTAGTCTGGAACTGAATCCAGGTAATGAAAACAATGCCCGGGGATGGATGCTTCTGGCCAATAACAAGAATTCAGATAGTTAACAATTAATTTATTCCTGCCTTAAAATCGGGTTTGGATTGTATAGGTCTAATTTTTAATAAATAAATGAGAAGCTTATTAATTTTATTACTGCCTGTGGCCGTATTACTGTCGGGTCATCCAGGTGATGATATTGTAAAAGAAGGTGTTAGAGCTTTTTACAATTACGAATTTGAACGCAGCATAGAAATTTTAAATCAGGTTCGCCTGGATTACCCGGAAAATCCTATTGTGCATTTAACCTGGGTAGGCGCCCGCTGGAAATTCAATGAAGCTAATTCACTGCCTGAGGAGATGTATACATTATTAAATCGTGATATAGCTGAAGTTGATTCCGTATATACCGGATTATTGAAAAAATATCCCGATCATCCTGAATATCTGCTTTATTTAGGGTCAACCAGAGGATTAAAGGCCAGATTTCTTCTGGGACAGAAAAAATGGATAAGTACGCTGGCTGCTGCCTATCAGGGCTTTCAATTGATTAAACACAGCGCCGAATTGGATCCTGGATTAAAAGATACATATTTACCTATGGGGATACTCGAATACTATGCCGGACTCAGTAATTATTTTATAAAATCAGCAGCAACTCTGTTCGGAATAAATCCCTCTCGTATCTCAGGACTGGAAAAAATGGAAATAGCCGCCGACAAAAGTGAGTGGGCCTGGATTGAAGCAAAAAGCGTACTTTCATATATTTATCTTTGGATGGATGTCGATTCTTTAAAAGGGGAAAAAATTGCCAGGGAACTAGCACAGGAATTCCCCCATAATTTTGATTTTCAAATTCATTACATAGAAGGATTATTACAAACAAATAAGATTGATCAGGCCGGAGAATTATTAAGTGGCATGGGAGAAAAACTTAGGCTGCTTACCTCCCGTCAGCAGCTAGTATTTTCGAGCTATCTCCATTACGAATGGGGACACTATTATTTTCTCACAGGAAATTACAAACAGTCCCTGGTTAGTTTGGAACATTGTATATCCGAATACAGATCAGACTTGGATGCTGTATTAAGCTTTGCATTTTTAAGAAAGGGCATGATTCTAGACTTACTGGAAGATAGAAAGGCAGCAATCTCAGCCTATGAAAGCTGTCGAGAATTAGATAATTTTAGCCATGCCGTAGTTTTGTCTCAAATGTATTTAGAGAGGCCCTACATACAGGAATCAATTTTAGAAAAAATTAATAAACCATAAATTCAGCTGAAATTAAATATGCCCGAACGCAGAAAAACAAGAAAAGTAAAAGTCGGCAGTTTGTTCATTGGAGGAGATGCACCCATCACAATCCAGTCCATGACCACTACAAAAACCCATAACATAACGGCAACCCTGAAAGAAGTTGAAAGATTAGAGGAAGCCGGATGCCAGCTGATTCGAATAACTGTTCCGGATAAAAAGGCTGCTGCTGCTTTAGGCGAAATTAAAAAAAGAATGTCCGTACCCTTAATAGCCGATATTCACTTTAATTACCGTATGGCCTTGGAAGCAGTTGATGCCGGAGCAGATAAAATCAGAATTAATCCCGGGAATATAGGCGGGAAGGACAGGGTGAAAGAAGTACTCAATAAAGTTAAAGGCGCGAGCCTGCCGATCCGAATTGGGGTAAATGCCGGTAGTTTAGAAAAAGATTTATTGGATAAATATGGGTATCCTACACCTGAGGCCATGGTGGAAAGTGCCCGCCGGCACATAAATATCTGCCTTGAAAATGATTTTAATAATTTAATCGTTTCTTTAAAGGCGTCGGATGTGCGTTTAATGACAAACTCTTATCAGCTTTTTTCCGAAGAATTTGATTATCCCCTGCATTTGGGAGTTACTGAAGCAGGTCCGGCTAAAGCGGGATCAATTAAATCTGCAGTGGGTATCGGTTCTCTGCTCAGTGAGGGGATCGGTGATACAATCAGGGTAAGTTTGACGGATGATCCTGTCGAAGAAGTAAGGATTGGATTCGAAATATTAAAGTCCCTGGGATTGGCTTCTAAGGGTGTAACTATCGTGGCCTGCCCTACCTGCGGACGACTCGAAGTAGATTTATTTAAAATTGCAGGAGAATTAGAGGAAAAATTAAAAAATGTAGATACCCCCATGACCATTTCTTTAATGGGCTGTGCGGTTAATGGTCCCGGGGAAGCTTCCCGTACGGACTTGGGTATTGCCTTTGGAAAGGGCAGCGGTCATTTGTATTATAAGGGCAGGAATCGGGGTAAAGTATCAGAAAAAGACGCCCTTGAAAAACTGCAGGAACTTATCATGGAATTTGAGGCTGACCAAAAAGGAGATTAGATTGAAAATATTTTTATCATTATTATTATCATTTGGATTCCTTTTCGCTCAGGAAAAAGTGAACAGCCCTAATGTAATTTCCGTTTATTGGAAAACTTTAGAACCAAAAGAAAAAGAAATTTTTCTGTTTTCTTATCTGACACAGGTATATGACACTCATCAAAAATTGATCAAGAATCAGGGTTATAGTGATTTGACAACCTGGTACTACGACAACCAGGCTGAACTGGTATATGGCATTTTCGACCAGATTAACCAGGGGGAAATGCAGGAATTCATCGGTTGGATAGACGAGTACTTCAGTCATGCCGAATTCCTTGGCAATCCTTTCGATGATGCTTTATCTTTTGCTTTCCGCTTTCATCAGGCGGCGGGAGAAACTATTTGGGAAAAATATGAGAATCTTAAGTTTAATACTATAAAACCGGAGAACTAATGTCTTTTTACCGCCCGAAGTTCACTTTAGAATGGCGGAATATTATCAAAACAGGGGGAATTAAACTCTTATTAAGGAAAAAAGGCTGGGTAATCCTGCTGTATTTTTTCCTGTTTTACCTTGTGCGCGATTCTATTCTCTACCTTTTAATACCCTACCTGGGATTGAATTATATCACTTCCTGTTTTTTTAATGCCGGCCTGTGTATTAAGTAGTTCCATCCTGGGGATTGATGCGTATATTGTTGAGGTTGAAGCTCATTTAACCGGCGCAAAATTACCCCGTTTTGTTACTGTAGGTCTGCCTGAAGGAGCAGTCAGGGAAAGCAAGGAAAGGGTAAGTGCGGCCATTAAAAACACGGGCTTCAGCTTTCCTTTGAAACATATTACGATTAATCTGGCTCCTGCTGATATCCGCAAGGAAGGATCCGGATTTGATTTACCCATAGCTGTTGGAATTCTGGCTGAAATGGGCGCAGTTAAATCCACTTACCTTAACAAACTGCTCATACTGGGTGAATTGGCTTTAGATGGCTCTCTGCGGCCCGTTCGCGGCGCTTTGCCAATAGCTCTATGCGCTCGTGATACCGGGATTAAAGGCCTGATACTGCCCTACCAGAATGCTGCTGAAGCGGCTTTAGTAAATGGAGTTAAGGTGGTCGGAGTAAAATCTCTAAAAGACGTCCTGGATATTTTAAACAATAAAAATCATTTTGAACCATTGATATTAAATCGAAAAAAATTATTTGAAAAAAATAAAATATATAAGGTTGATTTCCAGGACGTTAAAGGGCAGGAACATGTAAAAAGAGCCTTGGAAGTTTCTGCAGCCGGAAGCCATAACGTACTTTTAATCGGACCTCCCGGCAGCGGCAAATCCATGCTCAGCAAACGCATGCCCACCATATTGCCGGATATGATATTAGAAGAAGCATTGCAAACAACAAAAATACATTCTGTGGCAGGTCTTCTGCCAAAAGGTCTGGGTATTATATCAGCCCGGCCCTTCCGATCACCTCATCATACTATCTCCGATGCCGGTTTAATCGGGGGCGGCACTTATCCCAAACCTGGTGAAGTCAGTTTAGCCCATAATGGAGTATTATTTTTAGATGAATTACCGGAATTTAAAAAAAATGTTCTGGAAGTCATGCGTCAGCCCCTGGAAGATGGACAGGTCACTATTGCCCGGGCAGCCGTGAGCCTGAATTATCCAGCCAGGTTTATGCTGGTAGCTGCCATGAATCCTTGCCCCTGCGGTTATGCCACCGATTTGAATAATGAATGTTCCTGCACACCTGCCATGATCCAAAAATACATGAGCCGCATTTCCGGGCCTTTGATGGACAGAATTGATATCCAGATAGAAGTACCCACAGTTCCATTTTCTAAACTGGCTGATAAAAAATCGGGCGAAAGTTCAATTAAAATAAAATCAAGAATAAATCTTGCCCGGGATATTCAGTTAAACCGTTTTAAGGAAGAATCGATCTTTTTTAATTCCCAAATGGAATCAAGAGATTTAAAAAAACACTGTTATTTAGATCGTAAATCAGCCGGAATTCTAAAGGCGGCCATGGATAATCTGGGCTTATCGGCCCGGGCCTACGACCGCATTTTAAAAGTATCCCGTACGATTGCAGATTTGGAATCTTCTGCAGCTATTCAATATCAACATGTAAGCGAAGCCATCCAATATCGAAGTCTGGACCGGCAGTTGTGGCTGGGATAGCTGATTAGTGAATTGTTAACTGTGAGTAATGAAACACATTAAGCGTCCTGATTTTTTCTTTTCCTCTGATCTCTGCCAACTGACTTCTTTTTTTCTTTTCCCCGCTTCTTGTTTCAATTAATGCACTCGAGCGGTAACTTTCCTTAATATGGTAAAAGGTTCAATTTCTTCCTGGAATCAAAAGTATCAGAATCTTATGATTGTTTCCATATTGATTCTAAACTGCCTGGCGGGATCTTATTCCTGCCAGGAGCCGGACAGTCTAAAACCGCCGACGGGAATTGAAGGTAATATTCTTTACCATGGCATCTGGCCCGATTCTATCCAGGCGGCAGCCCTGGTCGTGCTCAAGGGATTGGATGAAGCTAATCTTGGAGACTTGATTGTGGACTATAGCAATCCCGATTATCCGGGTACTCAAAACAGTGAGTACTTTTTCCAATTGGAACCAGGTGTATATTTTTTAGCAGCCGTAGGTCTGGAAATGGATCCGGGTTTATTTTTTACTCAAATAGATTCCGTGCTGGCATCTGATAACCTGCCTCTGGTGATATTAGATAAAACACCACCTTTCCAAAGTGTATTTCGGATTAGGGCTGGTTTATTAGAGAACGCAGACCAGGTTATTAATTTTTAATGAAAATAATTGCGGTTTTAGTTTTCCTGTTCCTGCCTCTCATTTCGGCTGCACAAAATGGTAATATCCATGGCAGTATTACAGATCAGGAATCGGGAGTTCCGCTAGCGGGAGTAAATATTCTTCTAAAAAATACTTTTATGGGCACAACCACAAACCAGGAGGGAGTTTTTCAAATTTCTAATCTTTCTTCCGGGAATTTCACTTTAATAATCAGCATGATTGGATATGAAAAAAAAACAGTTGCTCCGGTAACTGTAAATCCTGGTAAAACTACTGAATTAGAAATAAAATTGAAGCAAGATATATTGGCGGGTCCGGAAGTGATTGTTACTGCCTCCAGAAAAAAACAGGATATAATGGAAGTACCCCTGTCCGTATCCGTAATAAGTCCGCGTGAATTAAGAGAAAAATCGGTTACGGATTTATCTGAAATATTGCCTTTTATTCCCGGATTATTCACGGTTAACGGGCAGGTGAATATTAGAGGAGCTTCCGGTTATACACTGGGAGCAGGAGATAGATCGTTACTGCTGCTTGATGGTGTACCTTTATTGGGCAGCGCCTCAGGTAATATTACCTGGGCAGTAATTCCTACATCTGAAATCGAGCAGGTTGAGATTGTAAAATCTGGCGGTTCTGCTGTATACGGCTCAAGCGCCATGGGAGGGGTCATAAATGTTTTGACCAGAAATGCACCTTCACAGCCAGAAACAAGATTTCGTCTTAAAACGGGCCTGTACAGCGAACCCGTATATGATCAATGGAAATGGAGAGAAACTCCCGGATTTTACCATATTTTGGAATTGACTCATTCCCGTCCCGTGGGGAATCATAGCGCCTGGGTTCGTGCACAAACAAATAATTCAGACGGCTTTAATCAGCTTGACTGGAAAAAATCATACAATTTAACAGGAAAAATCAAATATAATTTCGGTCAGTCTTATACAGGTTCAATATTTGGAAATTATTATACGGACCAGGTCGGCCTTTCTTCCCTCTGGAGAAATGCGGCCCATCCTTTTGAAGCACCGCAGGGGGCAAAAAAAGATAGATCGGAAGGTAGTAAACTTAATATTAACGGTTTTTTTAATATTTTATATTCCGGGAACACAATCCTGAAAATAAAGTCAGGATTATATGATGTACATTGGCAGAATTATAGTACTACTAACGATGATTTCGCTGATGAAAATAAATTATTTGGGGAAATCCAGTTAAGTACAGGTATTGGTAAATCTACTCAAATCACCACAGGACTGGTTGTTCAGAAAACCAGAGTGGAAGCCCGGGCCTTTGGAAATCACAGCAGCCTGACTCTGGCCGTTTACATGCTGACCCAGTTGCGTTTATTAAAACGGCTCTCAATTACTGCCGGGACACGGTTTGATTATTATACGGTAGATGGGAATCTGCTCGATAAAAAATTATCTCCCCAGCTGGCCATGAATTTTAGGCAGTCGGATTGGCTGTCATGGAGAGCCTCAGTTTCAAAGGGTTTTCGAGTACCTACTGTAGCAGAAATGTTTATTTCCTCTCAGCTTAATGTATTTAAAGTAGAGCCGAATCCGGATCTGGAAGCTGAAACCAGTACTTCTTATGAATTTGGCAATTCCATAGTTCATCCGGGTAATTGGTGGATCTCGAATATAAAAATTGACGGCGCTTTCTTCAGTTCAACTTTCGACGGTCTTGTGGAACCAATTTTGGGAGATGACGGAATAATACATTTTGAAAATATCACCCGGGCCCGTATATCAGGTTCGGAAATTGGAATTAAGCAGAATCTTATTGGGGATCTTATATTTTTGAACATGGCTTATACCTGGCTGAATCCTGTTAAAATTAATAAACGAGACCAGGTGATTGATACTTTATCCTACAGGTATCGCCACAATCTGGTGACTAGCGGGGGAACACGATTAGGCAGGTTTACGGGACTTATTGAAAGCAGATATTCCAGCCGTATGGACAAAGTTCAATTATTCCCGGAAAACAAACGTACTGGGCAAGATAAAAGGGTTCCAATTCATGTCTGGAATTTCAGTTTCGCTTATAATCTGAGGGGTTGGGATATAATACTTCGTGTTGATAATTTATTTCAATATTATTATACGGAATTGGAAAGAAACATGGGCACGGAAAGAAATATTTCACTATAAGTTACCAGATTTTTCTTATGCAGGAACTATTTTATATTTATTGCTGTATTTAGTCTATTTTACCAATGTAATTGGTTTCCAGGATTGGGTTGTACTACCCTTGAAAACCAGGAAATAAACCCCCGAGGCAGCTGCACTGCCATTATCTAATTTCCCGCTCCAGCCGAATACATGATTCCCGGCCGGCAGTTTTCCTTTAAAAATAAGCGCCGCCTGTCGTCCATTTAAGTCTACCACATTCACTGTCAGATTATTATCTGCCAGCATATACACTGAAAAATTCAAGCGGTTGTTGAATGGATTTGGATATGGATTATCCAGAACGAATTCATCCGGACCCAGGGGATTAGTACCTGGTATACCATCCTCAAATGATAGGGCATATGACCATTTTTCCCGAATGCTGTCCTGACTTACAACAGCCAGGGTAACAGATTTTGTAAAAACCGGGTCAATATTGACGGTTGGAGTAGAATAAATTTTATATGAATCATCATTTAATTTAATAATTGAATGCATTTGCAGCTCATCCATACCGCCGGATAAATTCGACAGATTAACTTGTACGGGAGTTGCCGAGACCAGCTTGATATACTGGCTGGCAAACTGTTCCAATTCGCTGCTGTTTAAAGATTGCTGAAATCCTGTTTGAAAATTAACCGTATCCAATATTGCCGGAGAAACATTATAAAATAATGCTTCTTCGTACGTATAATTTCCGTCGAGAGGAAAGGAAGACATAATCTGGTTGGCAATAACCATATTATTAAGGGCTTCAGAGAAGTTGGAATTATTTTTTACTAAAGCCTGATTTATGGACCAAATGCTTGAATTAATATTCTGGCTGTTTTTTTCCAGGCTGAAATCAAAGATATCCTTGATTACATTACTCCCTCCCAGATGTGCGTTAATGTATTCAAAGAATATATATGAACCATACCAGTGTAGCTGCTTAGGACCCGCTGCATCCAGAGCGGTCTGGGGTGAGGCGAACCAGCGGGGCATATACTGGTAACAATCATTAATATCATCGTATAAAGCTTCTTCCATCCAGGTCGCTGTGGCTTCTAATAGCCAGAATTTCTGCCAGCCGTCAAACCCGAATTGAACGGCATGAAAGAATTCGTGGGCAATCGTAACCCTGATATTATCTATTTCTTTTCCTTTAAAACCGCTGTAATTGTTGCGCATGATTAAATAACTGGTAAATGAATTTTCTTCCCGGACTAAAGAACTATTTTCATTGTCACCGGTTCCCTGGGCATCATCTTCAGACTGAACATAACCATAATAATTAGACGATATTTTGTTTAAATAAACATCATAATGGCTTGATCCTCCATTGTCTGATCCCGTAGCATACCAGCTGTCGCCCGGCGGAGCGGTATACCCCATTTGGGATAGGATCACATTTGCCACCGTATCCAAAACAGCAGCCACATTATCTACATAATCCGGAATGCCGTTTGCATCGTTATCCAGAGTATTAACAGCATGTGTCCCCTGGGTTGCAAAATGTATCCGGAACAGGCCCCGATCATGAAACTCATTCAGGCCAATGGATTCCGGGCGTGTAAACAGGGAGCGGTTGACTAACCTGCCTTGGAAATTAAACCCCAGAACTTTGAGCTGCTCTTTATCGGTTTGAGAATATGTGTGTCCGTTTTTAGCAATCTCCAGCAGATAAGGCGTTAAATGCTCTATTCCGGTTTCCGGCTCGGATGAAAATGCATTTTTTACAACATTAAGGGCGACGGAATTTGATTTTCCCATCAATAACGCGGAAAATAAAATAACAGGCAGGATTTCTAATTGCCGTATTTTCATAATTTATTTTTTAAAGGAATTTTTTTTTCTAAACTTTTGTTCGCGTTTATGACTCAAGTACAAGCGTATAAATAGAGCCATGAGCAAAAGACCCAGAGAATAAAAAATGGCAAAATAAGGTAATTTATCAATCATTTTCTACCAGGATTTATAAATTGATTATAAACATAGGCTGCCGCAATGACCCCCATCCCCGCAGTAATCTCCCAATTCCGGTTATTGTCTTTAGCAAAATATCCTGCTGCAACCAGACCGGCTCCAAAAAAATATAAGGCTTTTATAAACGGGGAGGCCGATGTGTCTATTGAATTTATATCCCGGCCGTTATTCCGGTGTTTATTCTCCGATTTTAAAGATGCCACCAAATCAGAAACAGGAAACCGTAGTGAAACAAATAATTCAGATGGATTTTCCCTGAAGAAAAATTCGTATTGATCAACGGTTCTGGTCAGTTTAAATGTTAATTGCAGGGATTGGCCCACATGGGTGGATGATATTGACTTGATATAAGGGCCGGTTTTCAAACTTTTAATATGGGCTGTATCACCTCTGGCATGATGGATGGTTATGTAAAACCTATCCCCATTTTGCCAGCCTGTCACCCAATCCGGATTTATGTCCTGATCGGCATGAACCCGGATATAAACTCCATTAGTTTTGGTTTCGAAACTTAAATCTGTAATGCTAACCGGGGCCTGGCCGAATAACTGAATAGATAGAGCTGCTAATACAATCATTTTCAAAATCAATCCTTAATTCAGGTTTTTACCAGCCAATCCATTTTCAAGCGAGTCTAAAATGGGAGCGAAAACGGATTCTTTCTTGATATTTCTTATTGCCGGCACAAGTAATGGATATACTTCTTTTTCCAGCAAAGGTTCGATTAATTCAAATGGGTCCTGCTGATCCAATATTTCGTCAATACACTGTCCTTCAATAAATTTTTCATTAATAGTGTCTCGAATTTAAAGCAGATAATTTTTTAAACCGCTACGGTTCAGTTGTTTCAGGTCTTGAATAGTATTAATTTTCATTTTATATCACTACCTAATTTATTAACAATCTTCTTAAGAACAGGAGTAATTAGAAGTTGTGCTCAAGAGAATTGAATAAGTAATTTCCAGGCCAGGAAAAAGCGTCTGTATTTATCTACTTGCCTGAACGCCTGATAAATTAATTTTCTTCCCGGGTGTATAGAGAAGTAAAATAAGTGTCTTTAGTTAAACCAGGAAAGTAAATCATAATTCTTTTAAAAATAAAAATATTTTAATATGAACAGTAAAGAAATTAGAAAATCGTTTATAAAATTTTTTGAAAATAAAGGCCATCATTTTTTACGCAGTTCCCCAGTTTTACCTATAGACGATCCAACTCTTTTGTTCACAAATGCCGGTATGAATCAGTTTAAACCCATTTTTTTGAATGAAGAGACTCCGCCGTATTTGCGGGTAGTAAATAGTCAGAAGTGCATCCGGGTCAGCGGAAAGCATAATGATCTGGACGAAGTAGGACTGGACACCTATCATCATACTTTTTTTGAAATGCTGGGAAACTGGTCGTTTGGAGATTATTATAAGTCAGAAGCAATCCAATGGGCCTGGGAATTATTAACCGGTATCTGGAAATTGGACAAAAACAGGATATGGGTTACAGTTTATGAGACAGACGCAGAAGCATTTAAAATCTGGGAAACAGAAACTGATATAGATCCGGCCCGTATATTAAAATTTGGAAAAAAGGAAAATTTTTGGGAAATGGGACCGGTCGGACCCTGCGGACCCTGCTCAGAAATTCATTACTATATGGGGAATGATCTATCCCAACAGGCAGCAGAAGGAATTAATTCTAATAGTGATTATTGGGAACTCTGGAATCTTGTGTTTATCCAAAATAATCGGCTTGCTGACGGGAGTTTGTCCGATTTACCTGAGAAGCATGTTGATACAGGGGCTGGATTTGAACGCCTTGTATCTGTTTTGCAGAATAAAAACAGCAATTACGAAACCGATTTATTCTTACCAATTATAAGAAAAATCGAAAAATTAGCCGGGAAATCCTATAAAAAAAATCCTGTACCGTTCCAGGTAATTGCGGACCATGTACGTATGTTGAGTTTTTCAATTGCAGACGGAGGTCTGCCGTCCAATGAGGGCCGTGGTTATGTCTTGAGACGCATTTTGCGGAGAGCTGCCAGATTTGGGCGCATGCTTGGTTTCCAAGAACCGTTTATTTACAAATTGGTGGACACTGTAGGCCGAAAAATGAGTAATGTTTACCCGGAAATACTGGAAAAACAAGCTCATATAGAAAATGTGGTCAAAGCAGAGGAAATTTCATTTAATGGAACTTTAGACCGGGGATTAAGCCATTTCGAGAAAATGCTAAAACATGTTTCCGGCGGTATTATTTCCGGTAAACAGGCTTTCAAACTTTATGATACTTACGGTTTCCCCCTTGATTTGACACGATTAATGGCCAGGGAAAACAATCTTGAATTAGATGAAAATGGATTTAGCATTGAAATGAAAACTCAGAAAAAGAAATCACAGGCTGCGGGTAAATTTAACCCGGATACTTTAAATATTGAATGGGTCATTGTGAGCTCCGGAAAAAATTCCATCTTCAAAGGATATGAAACATTAACTACAAAATCTAAAATTAGAAAATATAGCTCTGGTCAGCAGATTTATCTGGTTTTGGATCAAACTCCTTTTTATGCGGAATCCGGCGGTCAAATTGGCGATCGCGGCAATATAATGGGTAAGGGCATTAATCTTAAGGTAGAAAAAGTTTTTAAAGATGGAGAAACATTTGTCCATGTTTGTTCTGGAAAATTTGATATTAAGCAGGCCGATTCTATACTGAATTGCAGGGTGGATGAAGAGCGCCGACAGACTATACGTAAAAACCATACCGCCACGCACCTCCTGCAGGCAGCCCTCAGACAGGTTCTCGGCCAACACGTTCAGCAGGCCGGATCTTTAGTCCATCCCGATTATTTAAGGTTTGATTTGACTCATTTCGAAAAAGTAAAACCTGAAGATTTGCGACAGATCGAAACGCTTGTAAATAACGCCATACTTTTAAACACGAATGTAAACGTTTCGGTTAAAAGTTTCGAATCTGCTAAAAAAGACGGCGCAATAGCACTTTTTGGTGAGAAATACGGTAATGAAGTAAGAGTGGTTTCTATTGGTGAGTATTCGAAAGAACTCTGTGGAGGAACTCATGTGGAGCGTACGGGAGATATAGGGATATTTAAAATTATTGAGGAATCTTCATTGGCAGCGGGCGTGCGCCGTTTATTGGCCTTAACCGGTCCCAAAGCTTTAGAATATATTCAGGACCAGGCTTCAATAATAGGCGATCTGCAGCTAAAATTAAATTGCAGCAGGGATGAAATAAGCGGGCGAGTTGAGCAGATTCTAAAACATGGAAAAAAACTGGAAAAAGATTTAATAAATAATAAAATTTCCGATTCAAAAATTGATGGGAAATCATTAGTGAGCGCAAGTGATACAATTGGTAATTTTACGGTAGTGATTCAAAAAGTTAAAGCGAATTCATTAGGGGAATTAAAAGTTTTGGGAGACCAGCTTTTTGCGGCCATAAAAAGCGGAATTGGCGTAATTGGGTCTCAAACTGAAGAAAAACCGGCCCTGGTGGTAGTTGTATCCAAAAATCTTGTGGAAAAAGGTGTAAAAGCCGGAGAAATTGCCCATAAACTTGGGTTAGAAATGGGCGGCGGCGGCGGCGGTAAACCGCATTTTGCAACTGCCGGCGGTAATGATCCTAAAAAATTGGAATCTACCCTGGAAGCAGCCCATACTTTATTAAAAAATATACTTAAAAATTTATAAGGATTTAAATGCAATTTGAACAGGATGCTGGTACTTTTATAATTTATATTGAACAAAATGAACCAATAATGGAAACATTGACTCAATTTTGTATAGACCGAAATATAGTTAATGCCCAGATCTCCGGAATTGGCGCCATTAAAAATATTGAAATGGGTGCCTATGACTTGGAAAACAAGAAATATATACGACACAACATTACCGGCCTTAATGAATTAGTCTCGTTTCAGGGGAATGTAATTCTAAAAGACGGGAAACCATTTATTCATGCCCATTTAACAATTTCAGATCATGCTCTTAAAACCAGAGGCGGGCATTTGTTTGAAGCCCGGGTGGCTGCAGTGGGGGAATTTATTTTGCGGGTGATAAATTCTACCGGCCGTCGGGAAATGGATGCAAATATTGGATTGGCGGTTATGTGCCTGATGGGTCAGGATGAAAAATGAAAAAAATTATAATTTCTACGAACCTGGCACCGGATCCCATTGGCGCCTACAATCAAGCTATTGTCTGTAATGGTTTTATTTTTACTTCAGGCCAAATCCCCATCGATCCTGAAAGTGGTTTAATTATTGAGGGAGATTTTAAAAAACGTGTTAAGCGTGTATTGTTGAATATTGAAGCCATATTAACAGCAGGCGGAAGCGATTTATCAAAATCTGTAAAATTAACTGTATTTTTGACCGATCTGTCAAAATATGCCCGTGTAAATGAAGTATTTGATAGTCACTTTAAAAAATCTGAGGCTCCGGCCAGATCCTTGGTAGAAGTGAGCCGCCTGCCGGGAAATGCAGATGTAGAAATAGAGTGCATTGCTCTTATTTAATCACCTCTTAAATATTGTAATGTCCAGGTTAATAATATCACTTTTAATTATAACGGCTGCTGTACAGGGACAGGAATCAGATAGTTTAAAAAAACGCGTACCGAAAAAGGCTGCTATGTACGCCATCCTGTTTCCAGGGGGCGGCCAATATTATAACAGGCGACCCCTGAAGGCCGCACTGCTCGTTAGTGCAGCCGCAGGATCCGTCTGGGCCTGGTCGGTAAATGCATCAAATTATAGAAATTTCGAGGAAAATATGGCCTTACCGAAACACAGGTATCTGGAGAAGCGAAATAAATATGCCTGGTGGATAGGTTTTATCTATATTTACGGCCTCTTAGACGCAGTAGTGGATGCTCATTTGCAGCCATTTGAAGAAATAATGAATGAAGATCTGGAATTGAAGCAAACGAAAGTGAAGGAATAAATGCAGGCAAAACGTGAACATTGGGGCTCAAATTTTGGTTTCATCCTGGCTGCGGCCGGATCTGCCGTTGGTCTGGGTAATATTTGGAAATTTCCTTATATAGCAGGTGAAAACGGGGGTGCAGCATTTATTTTTATCTATCTAATCTGCATATTACTGATCGGACTGCCTGTTCTCATCGCTGAAATTCTCCTGGGCCGTACAACCCAGAGAAATCCGGTGGGAGCATTTAAAAAACTTAGCGGCAAACCTTTTTGGACTCTGGTGGGCGGTATGGGGGTATTGGCCGGATTTGTGATTTTATCTTTTTATACGGTTGTGGCGGGCTGGTCCTTAGGTTATATGATTGAATCTGTGCGGGGAGTTTTCGGCGAATTTACAGAACCCGGTCTGGCCCGGCAGCACTTTGAATCTTTGACTGGAAATGTGAAATGGATAGTCGGGTTCCATGGAATTTTTTCATTATTGTGCATGGCCTTTGTTTATTCCGGAATTAAGACCGGAATTGAACGGGGCAGCAAAATAATGATGCCTATCCTGTTTGTTCTGCTGATCGGCCTGGTCCTGCGCGGAATTACTTTACCCGGGGCAGAAAAAGGCTGGGCATTTTTAACTGAACCCGATTGGTCTAAAATATCACCAAATTCTGTCCTGATCGCTTTGGGACATGCATTTTTTACGATTAGCCTGGGCATGGGAGCCATGATGACCTACGGCAGCTATCTGAAGAAAAAAGAAAATATAGTCACTTCGGCGGTTCAAATTATTTTTCTGGATACACTCATAGCTATATTAGCCGGAATAGCAATTTTTACAGCTGTTTTTGCCATGGGCCAAGACCCGGCAGGAGGGCCGGGCCTTATTTTTCATACTTTACCGGTAGTTTTTGCTAAAATGCCCGGCGGAATAATCTGGGCCTTTCTTTTCTTTACCCTGCTGACTCTCGCTGCACTTACTTCGGCAATTTCTCTTTTGGAAGTGGTCATCGCTTATTTTGTGGATGAATTAAACTGGAAACGCACCAATGCAGTCCTGGTCTTCGGTACGGTTACTTTTCTGGTTGGTGTCCCCAGCGCATTGTCATTTAATGTTCTGCAGGACATTACTTTGTTTAATAAAACATTTTTCGATATTGTCGATTATTTAGCGTCCAATATTCTATTACCTTTGGGCGGCTTTTTCATTTCTGTTTTTGTGGCCTGGGTGTGGGGCTTTGATAAAGCGATAGTAGATCTTAAGCAGGGGCTGAGCAGCTGGATAATTGATAGACCCTGGATGTTAAAATTCTGGAAATTATTTTTAAAATATTTAGCTCCGGTTATGATTTTTATCGTTTTCCTGAATGCTATCGGCGTGATTTAGCAGTTATGCTGATTGCCAGGATTATTAAAACAGGCAGCGTGCCTTATAAAGCGCTGGATAAAGCTTTTAGCCTGCTGGATGAATTTATTAAGTATAAACCTGAACTTTTTTTTGGCTTCTGGTGCATTATGTTAGCCGGGGCCAATGTTGCCAGAGAAAGTTTAGATCGCTGGTTTTATTGGGATTTTGGCGCTTTCCCGGCCGGTCAGGCACTAGTCTTTGTTGTAGTTACCGTGATTCTGTGGATGTTAAGCAGATTTTCAATTATTCCATCAAAAATTGAAAATCTAAAATCAGGGCTTATAATTGGTATTTTGGGCTTTGTACTGTTTACAATCGGTACATTAAATATAGGTTTTAAATTTTCATATTACATTCCGGGCCTTGTTTATCTGATTTTATTTCTGGCAGTCTGGATTGTTTTTTCCATTCCCATCAATGTCGCCGATAATGGCAATAAATCTGTTCCGGGCAAAAAAGATCAATTTATTTATTTGAGCATAGCTTTCCTTTTTACAACCGCAGCCATGATTAGCGGCTATTTATTGGATGATCCGATAGTCAGCACGGCGGCTGTAATTTATTTACCATTTTTGCTGATTACGCTTGTATTTCCTGCACATCTTCGGCATATCCAGCGTGCCCGCCTATATGGCATATTCATCCCGGCCATGCTGCTGGCGACCCGTTTTCCCTGGTTTCTATTACCCTTGTCCATAACTTTTTGGGGGCTGCGGTATTATTATTATTTTCGCCGTGGAATAATTCACCCTACTTTTAAAATCGACTTAGACGCAAAGCAGGATTGATAGGCGTCTAATGGATAAACTAACATTACTGGCTGAACTTAATCTTTCCACTTTTATCGCTTTTGACTTCGAAACTACGGGCCTGAATCCTGAAAAAGACAGAATTATAGAAATAGCGGCCATAAAATATGAACAGGGTAAAGCAGCTGATAAATTTGTAACTCTGGTCAATCCCGGATTTGAAATATCTTCCTTTATTACCAAAATTACGGGAATATCTAATGAGATGGTTGCTAACCAGCCGACTGAAGACAAAATAGTAAAACCTTTTATTGATTTTCTGGGCGATTTCCCGATTGTAGCCCACAATACGGAATTTGATCGGAATTTTCTAAATCGTTTAATAACCCGTCACGACCTGACCTTACCCGCCAGGAACTATTACGACACACTTCCGCTTTCACGTACATTTCTTTTTTTTCAACCAACCCATAATTTAAGCGCACTTTCAGATTATTTCGGTTTATCCACGGAGGGAGCTCATAGAGCAGATTCAGATGCGGAAAATTGCGGGTCTGTTTTTATGGAGTTGATTTATGAGGCGGCCAGTTATCCTCTGGAACTAATCGCAAGAATGCTGGCTCTAATAAAACCGTTCGGTGTATTTAATGAAGCTCTGTTTTCTGATTTGGCGGCAGCATTAGCTAAAAGCGGTGATTTACAAAAGGGCTTAATGCTGTCTAAAATTGAAAAGCCTTTATCTTCCAATTTATTTATGCATGCGGGACCGGGTTCAATAGCAGACTTTAATTCCGGTGATGTATTTAAAAAAGACGGATTTTTAAGCAGAACATTCGAATCTTTTGAAGAACGCTTAAGTCAAATTAATTACGCTGAATTCGTAGAAGAAACACTGCTTGCAGAAAAAGGCCTGGGAATTGCGGAGGCCGGTACCGGCCTGGGAAAGACCATGGCCTATCTGTTCCCCTGCATTAAAAAGGCTCTGCAGGAAGAAAACGGTCCCGTAGTAATTGCCTGCTACACCAAACATCTGCAGGACCAGCTGTTTAATAATGATTTGCCGCTGCTGGCCCGGACACTTGATGTGGATTTAACGGCGGTTGTGCTTAAAGGCCGCAATAATTATATCTGCAAGACCCGTTTAAACTGGCTGATTAAAAGTGCTGAAAAACTGCTGGGCGGTGATGAGGTTACGACACTGTTAACGCTT
>JAZFSI010000112.1:0-2003 GCA_036446075.1 Fidelibacterota bacterium | reverse complement strand
GGTTCAGGCTGGAATAAAATTGATCTGTCAGATTACCGTAAATTTTTCCAGCGAAAGCCTTATTGGGATAATCTTCAAAACTACGCTTTAAGGTACCATCCATAACTGAAAAAATCCATCCTAAATGGCGGTATTTTCCATATATGAGCAGTCCCTCATCCCACCCATATGGATAAATTACCGAATTTGAAATTAAAGGATTATCCGAGGCATCATGCCATAAATATTCCTCTCCGAACGGAATATCAATACGGCCGATTTTTAAACCAACACTATTAATCCCCCAGGATTCGAATAGATTACGTATATGAATATATACTTCTCCCGTGCGGATATACATCGTGCTGTCTTCACCAAGTCGATTTGTTTGTATTTCAAGAAAAAAAGACTGATCTTTCCAAATATCCGCTTCGATAAATAAAGAAGCTTCTTTTATCAGAAAACCTCCGTTAGGCCTGGTACCCGCAGTTCCGGACTTTAAAAAATCGAAGCCCCCAAACCCGGCAATTGTAAAGTTTTTGTACCAGGGCCGAGACAATATATGGGCTGCATATTGATTAACTGGCAGGGGTACTTCAGCATCTGAAAGATCAACCATAATTTTAACAGAATTTGTACTGTCAGGATATTCTTCAGCAGGGATTGCCAATATTTCCGTCTCCTGAGGTGTAACAATCCTCATAAACAGAGGCAGTAACAGGAATAAAGTTTTTGACCGAATCATTTTATCAGGCCGGAAATTGAGGATTTAATTCCAAAAACAGTAATTTCCTCTAATTATTTAATATTGAAGTTTGAAAAATTTCTGAAGAAATTGCCGAAATAATCGAGGTTTTTCTAAACTCGGTAAAAACCTCTTGGGCAATTTTACGTTTAAGTTAAGAAAGTATTTTGATATGTCATATTATTATTCAATTCATTCAAATCAACTTATACAAACAGTTAAATTGAAGCACTTGTTTTCCCGTAATGTTCGGTATTTTAACTTTTCACTTTAGTCTCATAATTTATTTTATCTAAGTCGTTTATATGCCTTAGTCACATATTTAATTAACTAATTGGAATGCTGATTTTTGTTAAACAAGGAATTCTAAAGTGTGCCTACTGAAAGCGCAGACATGCCGGATTTTTATATACTTAATAGCAGCTTCCGGTAAATAATTTTGTATATGAAGCTTTGAATTTTATTATAAATTAAAATTTAAACTCAAAATTCAGGCCGTAGACCAGACTGTTTTCAGTTTTATCTTGAGTATAATTCAGATGAGGAGCAATCTTGAAACCGGGCGCCGGATTAATATTCAAACCAATGATATATTTTTTATTTTCCATATCATTGGTGGTTTGGTCGGTACGTATAAAAAATTCATAATATTCAGATATTTTAAAATTTCCGTAAACAGAAATAATCGAAAAATCACGGGAATTCTCAGAATCATTATAATAATCGTATTCTCCCCCGATTCGAAAGGCGTTCCCTCCCAGCGAGGAAAAAATCCCAATAATTGATTTATTTCCAACTGTTACAGAATCAACATCGTAGCGCGTATAGGTCAAAATCGTACCGGCATTAAAACCTGGATTCTGCAGTTTTTCTGCGCCTGTAACTAATCGCAGGGAAATCAGTTTATATTTATCGTTTTCAGGTTTTTTATATCCGGATCCATTGGTTATTAAAAGGCTTCCTTTTAAACCTGGCTTCATTTGATAATACCAGCCAATTCCCAGGTCAGCAGAACTGGCCAGACCAAAAAGGTCCATAGCAGATTTTTCAATGAACCGATAACCCCAATTCCTCTCTTGTATTTTGAAAATATTTGTACTCTGCAGACCAAAAGTAAAAGTACCAAAACTGTTATTCCAATCCAATTTGGCGTTCTTCAAATAAAAAAACAGATGGGTATTTTTACTGTCATTTTTATGACGGCCCACATCGGATTGAATTTTAACTTTTAACGCAGGACTAATTTCCGATTCATATGTTAAATAGGCCCGGTTTATTT
>JAZFSI010000111.1:0-2729 GCA_036446075.1 Fidelibacterota bacterium | reverse complement strand
TGGTTATTATAAAATCATCAATCTCTTTATTCTTAACTCTAATATCACCGTAAATCAAATCTTTATAGGCAGAAATACCTGCAGGAACTCTCAAGCGCAATGAAAACGACATGCCCTGGTTTAATTTTATTTTAATCTCTTCTGCGTTGAGTTTTTTACAAATTCCTGAATATTTGTATGCTCCGGCCTGACGGGCAGACTCCAATTCGTCCGGAGAACAAAAACAGCGGTAGGCCTGGTCAGAATTTATCAGTTTTTTAATAGCCGCCTGATATAATTCATTTCTGCGGGATTGATATACAACATCATTATCCCAATCCAATCCCAGCCAATTCAAAGAATCTTTAATCTGTTCAGTATAAGTTTCAAATGATCGTCTTGCGTCTGTATCCTCAATCCTAAGCAGAAACTGACCATGGTTATGACGTGCAAAGAGCCAATTAAACAGGGCGGTTCTAACGCCGCCCAAATGCAGCTCACCCGTGGGACTGGGAGCAAAACGAACTTTAATATTTTTCTTCACTGATTGATTTTAATTATTCTAGGAAAGAGAAATTACAATTAATTAATCCCGAAACTTATCAGTAATAAATTAATATGCGAGGAAAATGAATAATCCTGTCTGATCCAGCGGAGGGGGAGGGATTCGAACCCCCGATCCGTGTGAACGGATGCCGGTTTTCAAGACCGGTGCAATCAACCAGGCTCTGCCACCCCTCCATCAAATTAAACCTCTGAAATGGTTTATAATTGATTAAATGTGCGGAGAGGGAGGGATTCGAACCCTCGATAGACAGGGATACTGCCTATACCCGCTTAGCAGGCGGACGCCTTCAGCCACTCGGCCACCTCTCCAAATTCAGGATTAAATGATTTTTCAAAAATAAACAGGTTCAATTAATTTAACACCCGTTTTTCGGGCGGAAATCTAAACCAGTTATTTCAGGCCGGGCAATAAGGATTTAAAATACTAATATATATTCAATTCCTATATGTCTGGCGTTGGAGGAGCAAAGTTAGGGAGTAACTGTATAGGATTTACTGAAGAAATGACATGAAAAAATTCGTAGAATTTTTTCAAGCTTCAATAAACTGTTTGCCTCTCAGCTGTATCACCACTCCTTTTAGTTCCAGTTCCAGTAATGTCGTTAAAACCGAAGCTGTATCCTGATCCGCTTTTTTAACCAGGCGGTCTATATGCTGAGGTCCCTTGCTTAAAAGGCCAACCAGAGTCTTTTCCCTTTTATTAAGCTTAAGTTTCAATGTTTGCTGGTGCTCTTTGATGGGAAAAAACAGGCAGTTTTGAAGATTTTTAATTATATCCTCTCCAGACTCAACAGGTATGGCGCCATTGCGTATCAGGCGATTGCAGCCGATACTCATTTTATCGCTGATTCGCCCCGGCACGGCGAATACATCTCTGTTCTGGTCGATAGCCATCAAAGCAGTTAAGATTGAACCGCTGCGATTTCCCGCCTCGATCACCAGAGTTCCGTGACTTAATCCGCTGATTATACGGTTGCGCCGGGGAAAATTTCCCGGATCAGGATCGGCCCCAATAAAAAATTCAGAGATAATGGTACCATTTTCACAAATTTTGCGGGCTAATTTTTTATTTTGAGGCGGGTAAATAAAATCGATGCCGTTGCCTAAAACCGCCAATGTACGGCCCTGATACTTAAGGGCAGTTTTATGAGCTACACTATCTACACCTACAGCAAGTCCGCTGGTAATAGATAAGCCGGACCGGCAAAGTTCAGATACCAGCCTGGTGGTTGTTTTTATTCCATAATCTGTAATTTTGCGGGAGCCGATCACAGCCAGATTATCTTCTTTTTTCTTTAATGGCAGACCCCGGCAATAAAGTAATACGGGCGCAGCATGAGTTTTTTTCAATAAAAAGGGATAATTTTCATCCCAGAGGGTCACGATTTTTACATTAATTTTTTCGGCCCTGTTTAACTCAAGCTTACCAAAATCGTGATCTTTATAATTTAGGATTGCTGCTGCTGTACCTTCATCTATTAAGTCCACCCGGCATAGTTCAGACCGGGATGCCCGGAATACATTTTCCGGACTTTTAAAATGAGATACAAGCATCCTTACTCTCAAAGGACCCAGTCTTTTGGTATTAATCAAATTCAAAAGGCTCGGGATCGAATTATGATTCATTCAGCAAACCTGTTATCTTTTTAATGAGTTGGGGCAGGCCCGTTCCTTTTACGGCGGAAATATCCATACAATACTCCGGGATTGATTCCCATTTTTGATTTGATTTATCCTTTGGAAGCGAATCCAATTTTGACCTGACCATCAAAATTGGTTTTTTTAACAGATCGGGATTATGAGATGAAAGCTCATTTTTTAAAATCATAAAAACTTTTCCTGGATCCGGTTCATTTCCATCAATGAGGAAAAGCAGAACTTTATTACGTTCGATATGGCGTAAAAATTGAAAACCCAGTCCCTTACCCCTGCTGGCACCTTCGATCAAACCGGGAATGTCTGCCATCACAAATGACTGGAAGTGTCCATATTTTACAATTCCCAAATGTGGTTCAAGTGTGGTAAAGGGATATCCCGCAATTTTTGGTCTGGCGGCGGAAACAACCGAGAGCAGGGTTGATTTTCCCGCATTGGGTAATCCAACCAGTCCCACATCGGCCAATACCTTTAATTCCAGTTCAAACTGACCCTCTTCTCCTTTTTCTCCCGGTTGAGCATACCGG
>JAZFSI010000110.1:0-9646 GCA_036446075.1 Fidelibacterota bacterium | reverse complement strand
ACGCCAGAATCCTTGATAAACAGCTTAAAAAATTTAAACTGCCTTTATGTTGATGACTGAATTACGTTGACCGCTGATTAAAGACAAAGAATAAAAAACGATCAACCTTATTTAGGTATTTCCCTATCTCAAAAGCAGCATTTTCCGGGTTTTTGTAAATTGTCCCGCTTTCAGCTGATAGAAATATAAACCGGCCCCAGCAGGGCGGCCGGCCTGATCTAATCCGTTCCAGTTTATAGAATAGGTGCCGGCATCTTTGGTGATGTTTTCCAATTCCGTAATTTCTCTGCCGAGTAAATTATAAACCACAATTCTCAATTGTGTCCGCTTCGGTAAAGTGTAATTAATTGTCGTATTGGGATTAAAAGGGTTCGGATAATTAGGGAGCAGCTTATAATGATGTATTTTCTCCGGAACATTTTCCAGACCTAATATCTCTATTGGTCCGAGGGGAGTAAGGTTTCCGATTAATCCCGGGTAATCCGAGGCATATCGATAGCAGCGTGCAACTGTGTTTTTCTCAGCGGCTTCACCCTGCACAAGTACACCTTCTCTCGTGACTGGGTTAATATATTTCCAGACGATATCCAAATTTTCTGTGATTTCAAAAAAAGTTCCGGTACCGGAATTGCAAATCAATGTATTTCCGTTCGGCAAGCGCTGCACACCGCCAAAACGGGGCGATAAAAAACTTATGGTATCTAAAGCAGTATAAATCCAGGATTGATTCGGAGGCCCGAATGAAGAGTCAGGAGCTATAAAATAATTTCCTTGTTCATCAACCGGCGGAATAATTTCATTTATTGAGGAATATGGAAAACCCGGACGGCCTAATCCATTATTAAATAATAAAATATTTCCGGCACCTTCTAATCCTGGTTTAATCCAATGGACGTCATGCTGCCCATAAAGCTTTTGATCTTGAGCTGTACCGGATCCATAGGAAGTAGAATTGCCCCAGCGATACAATAAATCACCGCCTTTGCCCCGGTTTCCATTTGTATGTGAGGCTGCTTCCGAAGTTGTTGTAGAATGATCTATAATCCAAAATTCATTAGAATTTCTATTGCTGATTATAATTTGATCAAAACCAGGATGATAATCAACGGAGTTAGGATGCAGCCAGTCCGTACCTTTATCCCAAGAAAAATTAATATCAATTAATTCGGGATGTTCGTTTATAATACCATAATTAATACCGGTACTGTCATAATTTTGAATCAGATGGTCCCAGGCTTGCCATTCCCAAATTATTTCACCCGAATAAAGTCCGGTTTGTTTTATTTCCTGAATGCTTAAGGATGTAATTGTAGATGTTAGCAAAGCAGGATTTCGCCCTGCTTCTACGGCTTCTGCGTGTGTTTGTTCGTCGTTTATAAGGAGTAAAACATTACCATTGGGAAGAGCAGCTATATCGTGATGTTGATTTCCAGCGTAATATTCCCACAATAAATTATTATCCCAGTCAAAAAGCTGAAATCCTCCCGTTCGATTTCCCGTATCAGATTCAATTGCCGCCGAACGCAGTAAACTACCGTCTTCCAATAAATAAGCTGTAGTTCCGGGCACAAAATCACTTTTCCATTTATGTACTAATAAGCCGTCATTATTAATCAAATATGTTAAAATCGAGCTATTGGGCGCAAATAATGTGTACCCGCTGAATGTACCGGGTTCATTAATAATTAAGCCCACAGTCTGCTGTCCGCATAAAGAAGTTGCTAATAATAATATGAATGAATAAGCTTTATACAGTACCGGAAAATTTTTCATCTTGCCAAATCAGTCCAAAAATTAATTATTAATAATAATAGTGTCTATAAACTTACCCCGATGTTGATTACAGGAAAATATAAAGCATTTTTAAACTTGGGGATTTGGAATTACGTACGCGCAGCTAAAAGAATTTCAAAGGATTGAACCTTTTGAATGGCACATGATTGTTTTCCCCTCTGATCTCGGCCTGTCCCGCTAGGAGTGAAGCTGCGAAGCGACAGTGACGGGAAATTCTAATTTCCTTTCCTTTAAACTATTGCCTTTTTCAATGGCCGTAGGGATTTTCGGTCATTATTTCGTGCAGTCTTTTGGCCTGAATGGTAAATGTCTCAATTCTTGCTTCAATTACCTGAGGGAATGGATTTCCGTCACTTTCAATGGCCAGAAAAGGCAAATTATTCATTTTTGCGGTGACGTAATCTGTTTTTTTATCTTTTCTGACCCTGGTGATATGTTCACGATCCATGTTCAAATTTAAAATTGATTCACTCAGCCGGTTGGGCATGCAGCCGAAAGGACCGATTGCAATTGCGCCGCAAAATTCGTCCCCAACTTCTGCCATGGGTCCTCCCAAAGTTAAAATCGCTTCGCCGGAGAGGTTCGGTGAAATGTATTTTTCGGCTGATTTAATAACCCGGTTTATATCTATGAAACGCGGGATATACCATTCCGATTTTGCCATAATTGTTTTTATTTTTCGTTCTGTCCGTACCATTATACTGTGTTTTAATCTGGTTTTTAATCGTTTCGAAAGATTGGTTTTATTAGTAAGCAGATCATGCTGTATCAGCCAGTCGATGTAGTTCAGCCATTCATGGATGGGGGCGACATGGGGTACCAGCCCTGTTTTGGCCAGATGCTCCGGCAGCCAGCGGCGGGAAATTCCCTCTTTCCTGACATAAATTTCACCAACTATGAGAACATGCGGCAGTTTATGTAGAGCTTCTATCCGGTCGATCTGTTTTAGTTTTTCAGCCGCCTCTTCAAGTATAATAAATAAATCTTTTTTCCTATCTTCAATCCCGAAGATCACATCCATCCAGATTTTATGAAACTTTTCAAAAGCATTATGGGGATTATTGGAATTGACCAGCAGAGCATGATAGATATCCTCAAAAATATCGGCAATGACAATAGCTTTCCACAGCTGCAAAGTAAATTTTTTCCCGAGATTTCCATATCCATCTCTACTTGAAGTAGAAAAGAAAGTTACATCTTCGAACTCATTTTTTTTAAAAAGGTCAGACATAAAATCCTGATACTGGCCGAACCGGCAGGGTCCGTCAGCCGTGGGATAAAAGAATATGGTAATTTCGTTTTTGGGCCGTTCAGTCTGCATATACTTAAGCATAGACCCGGTAGTCAATTGCAGGGGCAGGCATTCCTTGCAGGAAGAATTCCCCCGGCCGATTTTTAAATCATCTTCGGTCATTGGCGGCAGGGTTAGGCTCCTGATCCCCAGATTTTTAATCGTTGCGGCCATGATCCTGGAACTGAATGGACTTATGGAAGCGAAAACAACCCGTACTCTGGGATCAAAGAGAGAAACTTTTTCGCCGCCCGAAGTTGTGATCAAATATTTACCGTTTTCCATTCCAGAGGAGGCCTGCACGAATTTACCGGTTTTATTCCGGCCGGATTTAATTCCGGCCTGTAATTTTATGAATCGGGATATAATATCAAGAAAAGCTTCGATCCTGGTTTCCAATCCGGCATCGGCCGTATGGTTGTCCAGTTCCAGTGTAAGCGATGGTTTTATGCCCATGATTTTTCTGAAATAGCCCACGATGAAGGAGTCCGGTCCGCAGGAAAAATTGGTAATATAGGTACCGAATAATTGAGGATGCTGTTTTACAAGGGCAGCTCCTTTAAGATTAATCCGGCCCATGGACCAGTACATATGATCCCGAATCGGAGCATCTTTGAAGTCTAAAAAATCGACAGGAATAATTGAAATTCCGCGGGATGCAAATTTATGTGGGATACCCTTGTTCGCTTCCGGCACATAGGCATTATAAGGCCGGCCGAATAATACCATGCCGATTTTATTTGGATCCTGTTCAATTTTACGGATAACCTGTCTTCCTATTTCCCGCATTTCCTGCTGCATCTGATTCTGGATTTTTTTAGCCTGAGAAAAGGATTGTATGACCTTTTTTTTGGAGATTCCCAAATTTTTGGCTAAGAGTTTAAATCCGTCTGCGCTGATTGCCGCTTCAAGGCCCAAATCAAATAAAGGTGTTAATATTTTAGGTCCGCCTTTTAATTCTTTTTCAAAAGCGGTTTTTAAATAAAATGATTCACCTTGCAGCAGCGGGCAGGTGGTGGCGTTTTGATAGTCATTGTCAATTTTAATTTTGCGGACCTGGGGCAGCATGATAAAATCAGGTTTCAGATCCAGGAGATTCTTTAAATATCCGTGGGCGATTTCACAGGGATAACAAAAAGGAGCGGCACATTTATCTACTCCCGAGGCTTCAACTTCTTGGGCCAGCACCGGCCGCACACCGCACCCTTTAAAAAAATGTGCAAATAGAGGATAATAGGTATTGGTTAAAAATGACCGGGAGATACCTATGGAAGGGGCATCTGCAGGTAAAGCGCTTAAGTCAGGGGCATATTTTTCAAATACCAATTGCTGTCTTTTAACAACCAGATCATTTTGACCAGTCTCAACTTTAATCTTTTTACGAATATTATAATAAAGATTGCAGGCACCGCCGAAGGGATAGGTTTTATTGTCAATAACCATGCGGTTTATGGAGCAGCCCAGATCACATTTTTCTTTTCCGCCGGCACATTTAAACTCGGGTTTATATATAACTTCCCTTTCACCTAAGGTTTTTAAGTCAAACTCCCGGGCTTCCATCAATCCCTGCTTAATACGATTCATTACTTCCAGGGCAACCCCGTAAGAACCCATTAACCCCGGTTCAGGGGGCACGATAATTTCCTTTCCGGATAAAGCTGCCATGGCTATGGGAACTGCTCTGTTATAACAGACTCCCCCCTGCATGAAAACTTTTTTACCAACCGGGCGGGCTCCTTTTACGCGGTTTACGTAATTCATGCAAATTGAGTAAACCAGTCCGGCCACAATATCGGATTTAGGAATTCCTTCGTGGAATGTATTTTTGATATCCGAAGAAATAAAAGCGGCGCATTGATCATTAAAGTTAGGCGGATTGGTGCCCTGCATGGCCCAACCGGCAATATCCTCCATTTCGATGCCCAGGGTTTCTTTAGCGGATTCTTCCAGAAAAGAACCAGTTCCTGCTGAACAGGCTTCATTCATGGCATAATCACAGGCCACACTGTTGGTTAAATAAGTATATTTTGCATCCTGACCGCCAATTTCAAAAATTGTATCAACGTCAGCATCAAAATGCAGCGCTGCGACAGCATGGGCGATAATTTCGTTTATGACACCGTCCGTCAGCGCATGCAGACCGGCAATTTTTCGGCCTGAGCCGGTGACGCCCAGGCCTCGAATTTTAATCTTCAGGCCTTTCAATTGATTTAATATGCTGCGGTAGCAATTCTGCGAGGCGCCCACAGGATCTCCATTTGTACGCAGGTATACGCTGGCCGTGATTTTTAAATCTGATTCTCTTAAAAGTACAATTTTTGTGGTAGTGGAGCCCACATCCAAACCCAGAATACATTCATCGCCGGCAATTGGAGTTCCTTTTTTCATTTCAACAAAAGTAACCCGGTCTTCAAATTTGGATAATGGTTCGTGAAAATCAAATTGCGATTTACGCTGTGTAAACAAATTTTTCAAAACAGGAGGTTTACCATTTTTATTTTCTATGGACCAGAGGGCAGCACCCAAAGCTTCGAAATAGGTCGCTTCCTGAGGAATGGTCAGATTGGTTATTTCACGTTTGAGATAATCCATCATGACGTTGATTCTTGTGGTTCCGCCCACCACCATTATATTTTCTTTGGGAATATTTTTTAGTAATTCAAGAATTTTATTGGCCATCATGCGGCTTAAGCCGGCGACGACCTGTCCTTTGGGAATGCCCTTGTTGGTAGCATGAGTACAATCACTTTTGCAGAAAACAGAACAGCGCCCGGAAACATTGTAAGGTTCTTCGATTTGGGCAAAGCCGACCGCTTCATCCAGGCTGACATCCATCCGTTTTGTCTGCTGGATAAAAAATTCACCGGTCCCTGAGGCGCACTTGTTGCCGGTGAACACTTTACTGATTTTACCCGCTGGATCAAGTTGATATACCATGAATGTTTCACCGCCGGCACTGATTATTGCATTGTAATGTTTCCCCCGGCCATTAACATGCTTTAAGGCATACTCCACTGCCATCGGTTCCGAAAGCCTGGGTATGTTGAGGAATTCTTTAAATCTGCGTCCGGTGACAGCCACAGAATCAAATTGATGCAGGTCGGCTTTTTCAAATATATCTATTATTGCTTGCCGGGGATTGCCTTCATGCGCTCGAGAATAAACATTAATTACATTTGAAATTTTACCGTTTTTTTCCAGTTCAACTGAAGTTACGGTTGAAGCTCCGGTACATATGCCCATGTATTTTTTCAAGGGTAAACCCATATGTTTATTAAAAAAAATGCATCAAAACCTGTTTTATTCAGAAATTGTCCGGGCGCACCTTTACCAGTGAAGAAGGAACCTGCGCACAGGCGGCCTGGAGTTGAAACTCCATTATATATATTCAAATGCATCATCTCAAATCTTTATCCTCAGTCGAGAATCTGCCACACCGTTCTTAATTTACAAATTTTTATGACTAAAATGTCTTAAAATTTTATTTCGACTGTAAATTTTAATCCGGTCTGGAATAAACTCTTTCCCTGGTATTTAGTAATATCGTCGGAATGCTGTGATTGGTAAGAATATCAATGATCCAGCCCAGTCCCAGCGGTATTTCCCCGGGATCAGTATAGGCATGATATAAAACTATAACATGCCCTTCTTTTTCCGGATAATTTTTAACCAGCCAATATCCTTCCGTATTAGAAATTGTTTCGGTTTCACTCAATTCCGGCCAGGGCACCATTGCCCAAGTTATCAGGGCTGTATTATTATTGATCCAGTATGAAAGTTCCAGGCGATATTTTTTTATTTTCTTCAGCGGCAGACTTATGGTATAGTTTAAAATTGCACTGCTGTGATTACTGTTCAATATTTCCACATTTGCGATATTAGGCATAAAATCAGGATAATCCTTGAAATCAATTATGACTTCATATACTGCATCGAGAGACGCCGGGAAAAGCGCCACCGCCTCCAAAGTCCTTCCGCGAGCCCCCGCAGGGGATAATTCTCTGACAATTATTTCATTCTGAAAAAGTAAATCCTGTTCATTTTGTGAAAGTATGATCTGCCGGTTGGCGGGAAATCCCTGCCCCGTCAAAACCGGATTAATTATTAGAAAAAATATTATTAATTTTAGAATCATGTAAAATCTATCCAGTATTCAGGATCAGACCCTTATTTTTGTTAATGCTCTGTCCAGAGCATTAACCAGTAAATCTGCATCAAATTCGTTAAACGTAAGCGGCGGTTTAATTTTAATAACGTTTTTAAAATGTCCATCAGAACTGAGCAGTATTCCGTCTTTTTTAACAAGTTCAATAATTTTTTCAGTTTCTTGCCGGGCCGGAGTGAGCTTTTCCCGGTCAAGGACTAATTCTACCCCCAAAAACATACCCAGTCCGCGCACGTCTCCAATCATATCAAACCTGTCTGCCAATTTAATCAGTCTATCTTTTAAATATGAGCCTACCCGCTGTGCCTGCTCCATTAGACCTTCTTCCCTGATAATATCCAGGACAGTAAGGCCCACGGCGCAAGAGACCGGGTTCCCTCCGAATGTGCTGAAAAATTCCATACCGTTATCAAATGATTGGGCAATTTCCGGTGTTGTAATTACTGCTCCCAGAGGATGACCATTACCCATAGGTTTACCCAGTGTAACTATATCCGGAACAACATCCTGTGTTTCAAAAGCCCACATATGGGTACCCACACGTCCAAATCCAACCTGAATTTCATCAACAGCACAAAGCCCTCCGGCTTTGCGCACGTGGGCAAAAACCTCTTTTAAATACCCGTCAGGGTATACAATTTGACCGGCACAGCCCATAATTGATTCACAGATGAATAGAGCCGGCGGTTTGTCCTCGTTCTGAAGTGATTCCAGGCAATTGAGTACATATTCAGCGTAAGCCTGGCCGGCCGGTGGTTTAAGTCCCCGGTGGGCACCCTTAAAAGGATCCGGCCTGGTAACCTTATGAGCCCATTTCGCAAGTCCTTTTCCGGAAGGTTCTTCACATTTATAGGGGCTCATGTCAATTAATCTGCCCGTATTGCCATGGTAGGCATCCTCCAGAACAATTACATCTTCGTGACCGGTGTGAATCCGGGCCAGGCGCAGAGCAAGTTCATTGGCTTCACTGCCGGAGTTTACGAAAAAACATACTTCCAAAGGGTCCGGGAAAGAATCAGCAAGCCGTTTTGCGTATTCTGCCAGCAGGGGGTGAAGATAACGGGTATTTGTATTAAGAATTCGTGCTTGTTCCGCAAGCGTTTCCGCTATGCGGGGATGCGAATGCCCTACATGGCAGACATTATTCACACAATCCAAGTAGGCGCGGCCCGAGTTGTCGAATAAATACTGCCCGCGCCCTTTAACTATAGTTAGGGGTTTTACATAAGCCGTCTTCAGGGCAGGGCCGATAAATTTCTGACGCAGCTTCAGGATATGTGCAGCAGCCTTTAAATCAGGATTCAAAGAGGCCTTAACCCTGGGAGAAAATCCGCAGGATTTTCGGAACCGGTTTTCAGCGTTGAGCCAATTTATGGATTCCAGCTGCTTAAGTGAGCGCTGCATTTGCCGGGCTGAGATTTGGGTATGCTCGTTATGGGGATCTTCAATTTCAGAGATTGCAGACATGGTCAGACTCATGCATTTCCGCAAATAGATTAAAGGGAATAAAACTTCAATTTCAATTTCCTTTAAAGGCCGCCGGCTATTGTAGCCGGCAATGACAGCGGCAATTTTATTAAGAGGATCTTGGTCCTTCAACTCCACATAGGCACAGGTTATGGCTAATTCAGCCACAGTGTAAGTGTAAATCAGATCTTCAAAATCAATAATGCCCGTAAGTTCAATGTCCTCGTTTCCGGCAGAGGAAAGCAGGAGATTTTCTCCATTTGCATCATTATGGATTAAGCTCATGGGCAGCTTTTTCAGCAAGGGCGTTATGCGGGCCTTATGCTGGAGCAGGAAACGGTCAATCAAACTCTGTTTTTCCTGGTCTTTTAGAAACTGAGTTTTAAAACTCATCAATTCAATATTTTTTAAGTCCCAGAGCAGCTCCCGGTTCGGAATTTGATGATTATAATCAGCCAGAATATTATCCATTTCTGCTATAGCTGAGCCAAGCTTGGTAAGAATTGTTGGGCTGAGCGGACCATGCCCCGATAAATTTTTGCCTTCCAGATATGAGAATACACGCAGCTGGTATTTTTCGCCATTGTGCCCCGTAAGCGGTAATATAACTTGATCATTCAGCGCTTTAATCACGCGGGGAACATTTAAAAGAGAAAGCCGATTTTTAAGAAGTTCCAGGGCTGTGTTTTGCAGATCCAGAACTTCAAATGAATCATTTGGATTCGCGATTTTAAGCACGAATTTTCCGTCGGGACCGCAATCCAGCAGAAAATTTTGATTATAATAACCGGGCAAAACTTCAATTTTGCCTTCCAGGCCGAACAACACGCTGACCTGCTTTGATATTTCATCCATCGAGAATGATGATCGCTCAGCTCTCATTTAGGTGCGCCTGCTCTTATGAATTTATACATAGATATATCCGCCTC
>JAZFSI010000109.1:0-2489 GCA_036446075.1 Fidelibacterota bacterium | reverse complement strand
TGTTTATAGGGCATCTTGGGTACAGCTCCCGGATTTGGTGTTGTTTCTCCCATAGATGGATGCAGAACAAGATCGTCTCCTCCGGCATAAGTATACCAGGAATGACTCACATCTTCACCGATTTGATTTAAGTCCCCGGGGTCAACATCGTAAATAGTACTTAAATCCTTATTCAAGATAGCGCCGCGCGGCCAGAGCAATGTACTTGGATCATTTATACTGTTTTCAGGAAAATCACCATATGACATGTAATTTCCTAAGCCGCCTCCGTACAGCCAGCCTTTATAGAAACCCGCAATGGCAATCAGATCGGGAATATAGACCTGATCTATGAAAACATTAGTGTCATCGATAATTTTCTTGATCTGGTTCAATTGTGCAATATTGATAGCCGTATCACTATCCGGATCAATTGAACATGCCATACCGCCTACCACGTAATTGGGGTGCGGATTTTTCCCGCCGAAAATAGCATGAATCTTAACAATCTCTTTTTGGAAATCCAATGCTTCAAGATAATGTGCCACTGCCATCAGGTTTGCTTCGGCCGGAAGCAGAAAACCGCTATGGCCCCAATAGGCATTGGAGAATATCCCCAACTGACCACTTTCAACAAATTTTGTCAGACGGGTTTTTAAGTCCCTGAAATAACCTACGGACGATTTCGGCCAGGACGGACTAACTGCCTGAGCCAGTTCGGAAGTTGCCTTGGGATCGGCACTTAAAGCAGAAACCACATCCACCCAATCGAGAGCATGCAGATGGTAAAAGTGTATGAGATGGTCCTGTGTCTGTTGTGTGGCGTTCATTAAATTCCGGATTATCCGGGCATTTGGGGGAATTGTGATACCAACCGCATCTTCAACACAGCGGACCGACGCTTGAGCGTGTACTGTTGTACAAACACCGCATATTCGCTGGGTGAAAGCCCAGGCATCTCTGGGATCCCGACCTTTTAAAATGAGTTCCAATCCGCGCCACATGGTTCCGCTGCTGTAAGCCTCATTAATAATATTCTTTTCATCCAGGACAGCTTCTATGCGCAGATGACCTTCTATTCTTGATACGGGATCAACAACGATTCGTTTAGACATGTTTTAGGCCTCCTCTTTATTAGCAGTTTCGTTTTGCTGCTTATTCTTTTTAAGCGCTGTTCCAATAGCGTGCGCCGCCATGCCTGCCGCGGCCGCTCCAACAGCCACCTTACCTATTTTGTCGGCGTTGGAATTTGTTCCTAAAAATCCAATATCGGCCAAATGAGTATAAAACGGACCATTATCCCAGAATCCCGGTTCTGAACATCCCAGGCAGGGATGCCCGGCCTGGATGGGGAAGCTTGTGCCTTCATTCCATTTAACGGTTGGGCATGAATTGAAGGTGGTTGGTCCCTTGCAGCCCATCTTATACAGGCACCAGCCTTTTTTGGCTCCTGCATCGTCAAAATTCTCAACAAACATACCTGCGTCAAAATATGGTCTGCGGTAGCATTTATCGTGGATACGAGTTCCATAAAATGCCTTGGGCCGTTTGAGGCGATCAAGTTCCGGCAGTTTTCCGAAAGTAAGCAGGTGTGTAATAACGCCCGTCATTACTTCAGCTATAGGGGGACACCCCGGTACATTAACAAGAGGTTTATTCTTGATGATTTTATGTACAGGCGTGGCGCCGGTAGGATTAGGTTTTGCATTCTGCACACAGCCGAAGGAGGCACAGGAACCCCAGGCGATCACTGCCATGGCATCTGCGGCCGTTTCCTGCAATACATGTGAAAAAGGTTCGCCATTTATCATACAATAAACGCCGTCGTCTTTCAATGGAACATTGCCTTCCACAGCAAGAATATATTTTCCTTTATAATCCTGCATGGTCTGTTTGCGAA
The DNA here is from genome assembly GCA_036446075.1 of Fidelibacterota bacterium. Classification (GTDB taxonomy): domain Bacteria; phylum Fidelibacterota; class Marinisomatia; order Marinisomatales; family TCS55; genus JAZFSI01. The sequence continues at coordinate 610 of JAZFSI010000109.1, read as the reverse complement.
TCTCCTCTAGTTGAAAACCGGCTGCCGCATTGAGAGTATCATCATAATCCAGCGATATCATATTTAATATTATATCTGCTGTAATTGGATGGGAGGAACGAATAAATGATTCACTGCAGCAGGTACATTCCAGGCCATGCAGCCAGATAACCGGGATTCGCGGTTTTGTTTCCATGGCACGTACTATGGTTGGTACCATTGTTGCCGAGTATCCAAGGTAAACCGACATTAGACTGCAGAATTTCATAAAATCCCTGCGGGTCACACCCCTTGCTTCTAATATTTCCTGATAAGTTTTATCTTTTTTCATGTTTCCTCTCCTCATAATTTTTTATTCCCGGATTAAACTCATATATTTATAAACCCTAAACTTTTCTGCATGGTAAATCAGGAATTTTGGATGTAGTCATGGTAATCGGTCAGCAGGGAAAATTTAATCCAGAGAATTGAATCAATTCTGAAAATTGAAATTTTTTTGGCAGGATTGTTCTGAAATGTTTCATGCTATTTTTTGGGGGTGGGGATTTATTTTCGGGCTCAGCGTGATTATCTTTGCGCTCTGCCATTCCTGACTCACTTACAAAACACAAACTTCTTTACTATACTCTCA
>JAZFSI010000108.1:0-8439 GCA_036446075.1 Fidelibacterota bacterium | reverse complement strand
TGGATACCGAGGGAGTAGCCATCCTGCTGCTGGCTTTTACGGACGGCCTGGCCTGGCAGTTTGTCTTGTTCAGAAATGATCAGGAATTCAGGTCAAAAACCCAAGCGGCGATTAAATCCTTTATGCGGGGTATTTTAAAATGAAAATAGTAATTATCAACAAACTTTCTTTTGTCTTGGTTTTTTTACACCTTGTAATCTCGGCTCAGATTCCTCAGGGACAAGCTTTGATCGATAGTATGACTGTCAGAATGACACCGGAGAACAGTAGAGGCCTCATGCTCCAAACTAACCATTACGCCGACGGGCGAAAACGCACTTTTGAATTTGAAATGTTTAGCGGAAATAAGGGTGAAAAATCACTCCTGCGGTATATTAAACCGGTCAGCGTTAAAGGCCAGACTTTTCTCATGCTGAATGACGGCGATGATATCTGGACCTATTTTCCACGTACGCGCCGGGTTAGAAAATTGGCCAGCCATGCCAAAAAGCAGAAAGTTCAGGGCAGTGATTTCTCTTTCGAGGACTTTGCCTCCCGGGACACCTGGGAAGCAGATTATACCACCACCAACCGAGGCTCCGTATCATATGAGGGAGTAGACTGCTGGAAACTTGAAGCTCTTAGAAAGGCGGGTAGCGAAGAGGACTTTCCCCGAATAATTCTGTTTATCAGGGTAGACACGTTTTATCCCTTAAGAATTGATTATTATGATAATGATAATAATAATGAAAAATCCATGACTTTAAATGAAATCGAGAAAATTGACGGGTTTTACTCAGCAAAAACTATAATAATGGAGAATCATTTTTCGGGATCAAAAACTGTCATGGAAACAAAAACAATCTCCTATAGCTGGAAACCGCCGCGGGATTTTTTCAGCGAAAGAAACTTGAAGAAGTAATTTTCCCGTGAGCCCTAAGCCCACCTATGCGAGAACAATTTTAAACTTCCTTAAAATAGCGGTTATTTTTTTCAGTTTGCAAAAAGCGCAGGCTCAATTTGAATTCTTCGGATATTACGAAGCTGAAATTGACCAAATTACGTTTTCTGATATAGATTACATTTTTGGTTATAATAAATTGCGGCTTGATTTTACTTCCCGGCCCCGTGAATATTTATTTCTGGGGGGTAATATTAATATTCAAAAATATTTAGGTAAAACAAGTTGGGATTTTCTTGATTTTCTTCCCCCTAAAATTAAAGATGAATTTGAACCCGGGGATCAATTGATTTTAGAAATTCGAGATTCGTTATACTTGGACAACCTATTTTTACGAGTGTCCCTGCGGCGACTGGATATTACTGTCGGCCGTCAGCCCATATCTTTAGGAACCGGTTATGCCTGGAACCCCCTGGATATATTTAACAATAAGGATCTTCTGGATCCTACCTATGAACAACCCGGCATTAATGCCCTCAGGGTTGAGATCGCTCTGGCCGGGAGGACCGGCGCAGATATTATTATAGAACCGGACCGTAACTGGAAAATGAGCAAAAAAATGGTACAGTTGAAAAAGGGGATAGGCAGTTTTGATATTAGTTTGAACTGGGCCAGGCAATATCATTTATACCCCTATTGGAAATTTAAAGATATGGAAAAAACGCATACGCTGACGAACTTTGCCGGAGCATCCCTGGTTGGGCAGATCGGGGAATTGGGACTTTGGGCAGAAGTTTTAAGATCCTACAAGGGTCCGGTGGATTATGGCGAATATGTGGCCGGCCTTGACCACACCTTTGATAACGGTATTTATGTTATGGCAGAATATTTACATAATACTCTGGGCGTGAAAAAGGATGAGGTTGGTTTTGTTAATTATGCCCATTTTTTCGCCGGTGAAACTATGGGCATACTGGAAAATTATTTATTTTCAGCGGCACAATTTTCCTTAAGCGATTTTTTAAGCGCCGGATTATTTGGGTTCAGCAATCTGGATGACGGCAGTTTTTCTGTAGTGCCTCAAATAGAATGGACCGGTTTAGAAAATATGAGTTTCAGTCTTTTATTAAGTGGATCAGGGGGACCGAAAAACAGTGAATTCAGCGTTCAGGGCAGAACCTTACGCATCCGGTACAAAGCCTATTTTTAATAAGGAGTAAATATGCGCAAAAAATTATTAGCCGTCCTTTCAAATTTTATTGGGGAAAATCCCTGGTGGTCAGGCCTGATCCTCTTTTTTATATCCATAGTTTTTGCCCTAATGGCCGGTCAGCTTACCATGCAGACCAGTTTTACAAATATGATGCCGGAAGATGACCCCATGGTAGCAGAATTCGATCGAATTATTGATGAATTTTCCGGTGCTGCCTCCATGCTGGTAGTGGCGGAAGGCGATCCGGAAAAATTAATCAAATTTGCAGAGAAGGCCGGACCCGCCCTGGAAAAAGTTACGGAATATTTTAAGAAAGTGGACTACCGCCTACCGAAGGAGCTCATGCTGGACCATGCCCTGATGCTAATGAAAACCGAAGATTTGAAAACCAGCAGAGCATTGTTCGAAAACCCCAATCTTGTTGGTTTTTTGAAAAATTTGAATGATGTTTTTGAGCAGGAATATACAGGAGAGGACGGTGGTTCCATAGAAGGACAGGACCAGGAACAGGGCGTGATTAGATTTATGGACGGAATTCAAACATTTGCTCTGGAGTTGGAATCTGCCCTGGATGGAAACAGCGCGGGTGCAGGAGCCCGGGCTGCGGATGCAATCCTGTTTGGCGATGACTATTATCGCAGCTGGGACAGAAAAATGCTGATTATGCAGATTGTACCGGATTTTGACTTTATGGATATTGTTCAGGACACGGCTGCCACAAATGTGGCTGAGCGGATCGTGAAAAAACTGGCAAATGAATTTGGCATTCAAGCGGGGCTCACAGGAGCAGTTCCCCTCCAGCGCGACGAAATGAAAGCCATGGAAGAAGACTCCTTCACCGTTACCTCAATTGCCCTGCTTTTAATCCTGGGGCTTTTTATTATTGCTTTTCGTATGGTAGTGAGCCCCATCCTGGCCATTTTAACGCTCATGGTGGGCATTGTCTGGGCTCTGGGATTATCCTGGATAACCGTAGGAGAGCTTAACATGATGACCGCCATGATGGGGGTTATACTGGTGGGCTTGGGAATTGATTTTTCCATCCATATTATTGCAGTTTTCACCGAAATGCGTGCTGCCGGACAGAATGTTAAAGAAGCCCTGTCAACCACAATGCAAAAAGCTGGTCTGGGAGTAATCACGGGAGGCCTGACAACATCAGCAGCTTTTTTAACATTCATGGCTACCAGCACCAAAGGTTATCAGGAATTCGGACTGACCCTGGGTACGGGTATTATTATGACCATGGTAGCAGCTATGACGATTCTACCCACCATGCTGGTTATGCGGGAAAGAATTATAGCCCGCATCAGGAAAAATAAGCGATTGAAGCCGGGAAGAGACATTTCCTACCGCTGGCTGGGGGGTCTGGCTGGAAAAATCGCGGGGAAACCGGGTGTCTCAACGGTATTGTTGATTATTCTGGTATTATTTATTGGCTGGCGCGGATCCTTGATCACTTGGGATTATAATTATCTGAATATGGAGCCGGAGGGGCTGGAGACAGTCATTCTCCAGGAGAAAATGATTGAAAAAATGGATATGAGCGCTGATTATGCCTATTTCACGGCGAACACTCTTTTAGAGGCGCGGGAACTAACAGAAAAAGCCAAGAATATGAAAACCGGCAGCCTGGTTAGGTCAATTGTCGATTTTTTACCGGCGGCAGAAGATCAGGTTAGCCGCCGGAAAATAGTGGAAGAAATAAAGGCTAAAATCCTAAAATCCAGAATTAGCCCCGCATTTTTTGAGTCAGAGCTGGTTCAGCTGCAGGAAGAATTACGCAGACTGGAAGCCAATGTCATGGAAATTCAGGATATGGCCAATCTCGGCAGTCAGGAAAAAGTTTATTTAAAAACCGGATTATTGGTGGGTGTGATCGTCGATCTCGAAGATGAGACCATAAAGGCCTGGCAAGAGGAATTGGCTCAGACAAATCCTGATATAAGCACAGGAATATTGAGCCGGGTGGCGGCAAAAGTAGAAACGAAAGGCTCTCATAAAATTGATGATTTGCAAAGCTTTCATTTAGATTTTGCCGAAACGTTTAAACCAATGGCTTTGCGCATGGCAAATCCTCAGAAAGTTACTTTAGAGACCATCCCGGAAACGATCAGAAACCAGTATGTGGGTAAAAGCGGGGATCTGTTTCTGGTAACAATTTTCCCCAGGCAGAATGTATGGGATGAATTATTTTTAATCAGGTTTACGGATGAATTGGCCTCAGTCAGCCCCCGGGCAACGGGATTACCGCCGGTTTACCGTCGCTTAATGGATTTATTCGGAGCGGATGGAAAATTTGCCACCAAATTGGCCCTGGTAGTGATCTTTGTAATTTTATTACTGGATTTTCGCAATGTTCGTAAAGCGGGACTGGCGCTTGTACCGCTGGTGATCGGAGCCCTGTGGATGCTGGGAGTAATGGAATTATCCGGACTGCAGTTAACCATGATGAATGCCATGGCGGTGCCTCTGATTATCGGCATTGGAATTGATGACGGTGTGCATATTATTCACCGCTATCAAATTGAGGGAAACGACAATCATCTTTTGGTATTTGCCTCCACGGGCAGGGCGGTTTTCCTGACCTCGCTGACAACGATGCTGGGTTTCGGTTCCCTTACTTTTGCGACCTATCGCGGCCTGGGTTCAATGGGCATAGCCTTGTTTATCGGCGTAGGAACATGCTTTCTGGCCACTGTTCTGGTAATACCGGCCATAATGGGCTTTGTAGAAAAACGTAAAAACAAAATGTGAAGGATATCAAAGCGCGGTAATTTCGACCGTGCTGTTAATAATTGATAATTACGATTCCTTCACTTATAATCTAGTTCAGGCTTTTGAATCTCTGGGCATGCGCACAATGGTTAAAACCAATGATGCAATTAATGCCGAGACTGTAAAAGTTTTAAAACCGGAGGGGCTGGTTATTTCTCCCGGACCGGGCAGACCCTCTTCCGCCGGTAATTCAGAATCAATAATTGAGGCCTGGTGGCAGAAAATCCCGATTTTGGGAGTGTGCCTGGGACATCAATGCATTGGCTCCGCCTTCAAGGCGGGCCTGCGCCGGGCACGACCTATTATTCACGGCAAAACTTCCTTAATTTTTCATACCGGCCGGGGTTTGTTTGAAAAAACGCTTTCACCCTTTCCCGCCGCCCGGTATCACTCCCTTTCATTAAAAACCGTACCCTCCGGTTTCGAAAAATCCGCCTGGACTGATTCCGGTGAAATAATGGCCATTCGTCACCATTCCAGACCCCTGTTCGGCCTGCAGTTCCACCCGGAATCTTTTCTTACGCCTTTGGGTAATACCATTTTAGGGAACTTTCTCAATGTTCTCTAAACCCATATCTTTAGAAAAATTGCTTAATTTCATTCCAGCGGAAAGTAAGCCCGTAATTTTTAATGATTCCCGTCTGGGGGGCTGGGGCCAGTGGGCTGCCTGGGACCCCATTGATGAAATTTCTCTTTTCGACGGGGAGGATTTTAGCAGCCTGTTTAAATTTATAAACAAATATGCCGGAAAATTTCTGGCAGGTTATATCTCCTTTGAAACCGGGGAGAAAATAATGGAACTTAAAAGACCGGAAGAACCAGAAAGCACAGTAAAGGCGGCGTCCCGGCCGGCCGTACATTTTCGTGCCTTTTCTGATCTACAGGCCTTATCATTAAAGCCGGACAAGAATTATAATCGGACTGAACTCCCCAAATTCAAACCTCAGCTGAAACGTTCTGAATATGGAAAAAATTTTAAACAGATCAAGCGCTTTATTCGACAGGGAGAAATATATCAGGTAAATTATACGCACGAGCTTATAGCGGAGTCCCAATTGAATCCCCGCGTACTATTTAGGGAATTTTCCAGAAAAAATCCGGTAGCATTTTCCGCCTATTTTGAAGATTCTTGCTGGGCTATTCACAGTTTTTCCCCGGAGCGCTTTATTCGTATTAAAGGAAACGTCATCCGTACAGAACCAATAAAAGGTACCCGGCCCCGGGGAAAAAACAGGTCAAGCGACAGAAATTATTTAAATAAATTACTGGAAAGCGAAAAAGAACGGGCGGAACTTAATATGATTATCGATCTCATGCGGAATGATCTTGGCAAAATCTGCCGCACCGGCAGTGTGGAAGTCCTGGAATCAAGATCTATTCGCAAACTGGCGCGGGTAATGCACACATACGGTATAGTTGAAGGTCGCCTTAAACCCGGAATTCGTCCGGCAGAAGCATTACTATCTCTGCTTCCCGGCGGTTCCATTTCCGGGTGTCCTAAAAAAAGAGCTCTGGAAATTATCCTTGATCTCGAAGATTATCAGCGGGGTATTTATACGGGAAACATGGGTTATATATTACCGGATGGAACCTTGGATTTTAATATAGCCATCCGCACCATTTTCCAGAGCGGAGAGAAATTAACTTTGGGTGTCGGCGGTGGAATAACCATTGATTCTATTGAGCAGGAAGAATATGCCGAAACAATGGCCAAGGCAGATTCTTTTAAGCCATGATTCGCACACTGATAAACGCTGAATGGAAACTGCTTAAAAATGAATCCCTGGATATGGGATCGGCGGCTTTTGATTTTCAGCGGGGCCTTTATGAAACTTTCCGCACTCTGAATCACAGAGCCTTGTTTTTGGAGGCACATATAAATCGTCTTACAAGCGGAGCCGAAAAGATTGGTTTGTTTATAAATTATTCAGACCGGGAAATAAGAAGTTTGGCCGAAATGGTCATAAGAGATTCACCGCAGGCAGACCAGCGTGTACGGTTACTCGCTGTTCCTCATAACTTAATTCTTTATTCCGAGGCCCTTGATCTAAAGCTCTCTATATATAGAGGAGTAAAAACAATTACAGTTAACAGCCTGCGCCTTATTCCGGAATTAAAGACGACAGATTATTCAGCCTGCTTAAAGGCCTGGCTGCAGGCCCGGGGAACCGGGGCTTACGAAGCATTACTAAACGATGATAACGGACACATCTATGAAGGCAGCCGTAGTAATGTTTTTTGGGTAAGGAATAAAAAATTATTCACGCGGGAAGCAGATGTTCTGCCCGGCATAACCAGGCAAATCGTTATTTCCAAATTCCCCCGCCGGACAAATTACGGTATATTAAATAAAAAAGATCTGAACCGGATCGATGAAATGTTCATAACCAACAGCGGATCGGGGATAGTACCGGTAATTAAAGTAAATGAGCAAGTTGTGGGATTTGGAAGTGTAGGATCAATCACCCGGCAGCTGCTGAAGTTATACAAGGGATTAATTGAAGCGGAAAGCCGGGTAGTAAATACTGATATTTTTAAAGATAAGGAGGTATTTTGAGCGCCCTCAAAAACAGCAGCAGCCTGCAAATCAAGTTATGGTCTGCGCCCGCACTGGCCCGGACCGATATTGGGATCGCCATGGGGACGGGAACCGAGATTGCAATGGAATCGGGAGACATTGTTTTGGTGAGGGGGGCTTTGGGAAAAATTCCCCGATAAATTTTTTTTAAATAAAAGTTGACTACTGCGGATAGTTGGGATTAGTTTCTCGCCAAGAGGTGAGGGGAAGTCTACGCCCCTAAGACAAATTTTAGCAATTCATTCACGAACAATAGTGGAGAGACTCATGAAGAAACTTGCATTAATTCTAACCTTAATACTTATACCTGCATTCGCTCTGGCACAGACATCCGGTAAACTTTCCGGAACTGTTACCGGAGACGGTCAACCCCTTGCCGGAGCAAATGTTCTGGTTAAAGGAACGACCTACGGCTCGGCCACAGATGAAAACGGTCGATATTTTGTTCTCGATGTTCCTGTGGGAGCATATGAAATAGAGGCCCAGTACATCGGGTATAAAACTTTAACAATCAGCAATGTGCATGTAAATGCTAACCTGACAACCGAATTGGATTTCCCTCTTGAGGTAGCAGCGGTAGAAGGTGAAACTGTGCAGGTTGTAGCCGAAAGGCCGTTAATCCAAAGAAACGCGACCAACACAACGGCTATAATGGATCAGGAACTAGTGCAGGCTCTTCCGGTAAGAACCATTGGCGATATTGTCGCTTTGCAGGCCGGTGCTGTCGGCACAAATGTTCGAGGGGGACGGGAAAGTGATAACGCTTATTATATAGACGGTGTTTTAATGAAAGATCGTTGGAGTGGCGGAAACTTTCAAAATTCATTAAGTCAGCAAAGTTTGTCCGAAGTGTCCTTCCAGGCCGGCGGAATGTCTGCAGAATATGGAGGAGCAAACGGCGGAGTTGTAACGATAGACACCTTGGATGGCGTAAAAAAATTCAGCGCTGCAGCTCAATATGTTACAGATTTTGGAGACACAAGCCCTGGA